>JAJAYT010000452.1 GCA_026786085.1 Microcoleus sp. CAN_BIN18
ACTCCATACTTTATTTACACGTTTTTTTATTCCCGCCGGGGGTTTTTTTTTTTTTGTTGGTTGGGGTGTTGGCACCCCCCCAGTCTGAAGAAGCCGCATTGTCTTTAACCCACGGAGGTGGGTTTTGTTTGTGTAGACGCGGTTTCAACCGCCCAATATTCTATAAAACAATCATAAAAAATGGATTTTCAAGATATTCTCAACACCACAGAAACTTACTTGAAAGAGTGCGTATCACCCCACGCAGAAATCATCGACGGCGACTCGGAAGCGCTGAAAATAGCAGTTTCTGGATTGGAAAGTCGATCGCTCTTAGCGCTGCGTGTTCCCCAAAAATGGGGCGGCGCGGACATTCCACCGGAGCTTTTTTACCAATATCAGGAATTGACGGCTCGATATTCCGGCGCTTTGGCTTTCCTGCAAACTCAGCACCACAGCGCAACTGCGATGATTGCCAGCAGCGACAATGAAATGCTAAAAAGCAGATACTTGGGCGCGATCGCCCAAAAAGAGTTACGCTTGGGTGTTGGGTTTTCGCATTTAAGGCGATCGGGCAATCCGGCTGTCACCGCAACTCCCATCAAGGATGGCTATTTACTATCGGGGAATGTTCCTTGGATCACAGGTTTTGGATTGTTTCAAAAGTTTATTGTGGCTGCGGTACTTCCAGACAATCGTGCGGTTTTTGGTGTGCTACCTTTTGCCAATATCGATCGTGAATATGGTAAAATAGCTGTGAGCGAAATTATGCAGTTAATCGCTATGAATTCGACGAATACTGTGACAGCAACTCTCGATAATTGGTTGCTGCATGAATCGGAAATAATTGCGGTTAAACCTGTCGGGTGGATTGCGGAAAACGACAGCAAAAATATCCTGAATTTTGTTCCGGGGACTTTTGGCTGTATTCGAGCGGGATTGGATGTAATTTCAGCGGCGGCGACTTCTAAAGATTCACCTGCGATCGCGGCGGCTTATGGTAAATTGGAGCAGAAGCTCGATCGGCTCAAACAGCATTTCCCACAATCTCAACATAGCTCAAAAGCCGAACAATTAGCACTCCGAGCCGAAGCTATTGATTTAGCGGTGCGCTGCGGGCACGCTGCGGTTGTGGTTTCCAGCGGTGCGGCTAACGGTACGCTGCATCCGGCTGGGAGAGTTTATCGTGAGGCTTTGGTGTATACTGTTTCTGGGCAAACCAAGGATGTGATGGAAGCGGAGCTCGATCGGATTGTCGGGTGATTCTGAAGACCGGGCGGTTGAAACCGCGTCTACACAAACAAAACCCGCCTCCGCGGGTTGAAGAAAGACCGGGCGGTGAAAATTATGTTATTTTCTTCAGTCCGCGGAGGCGGACATTGTTTGTATAGGCGCGGTTTCAACCGCCGTCTGCATCTACGATATTTCGTGCGATTCAAAACTTCGTTTTTGCCGATGACAAACAACTTTAACTCAAACAATTTAAAAACGATCGCCTACCGCGACATTATAGACTTAAGCCATGCAATTCATCCAAATATTCCCATCTGGCCGGGAGATCCGCAAACAGAATTTGAAACTGTATCTGAAATAGAAAAAAACGGCTATTTCCTGCGAAAATTCTCAATGGGAGAACACAGTGGCACTCATATCAACGCACCCAACAGCTTCGATCCAGCAGGCGCGAGTGTTGATAGTTATGCGCCACATTCGCTAGTTTCGTCCGCAATTGCGATCGACATTCGCGAGCAAAGTCTTGCCAATCCCGACTACAGTTTAACTATAAATGATATATTAACTTGGGAACGACAGCAAAAATTTATAGAACCAGGAAATATAGTTTTATTGTATACTGGTTGGCAAGCAAAATGGGATGATGAGCGAGCATTTTTCAATCAAGATGATCGCGGAATTTGCCACTTTCCCGGATTTGGCAAAGCAGCAACTCAATTTTTGCTAGAAGAACGATGGATCGCCGGAATTGGCACCGACACCCACGGAGTCGATCCCGGGCGAGATCAAAGTTTTGCTGTTAACAAACTGGTATTGCAAAAGCAGCGAATTGTGCTGGAAAATCTGGCCAATCTCGACTTGTTACCTGCGGCTGACTTCACTTTAGCGATCGGAATATTGCGTCTTTTGGGAGGTTCCGGCTCGCCTGTGTCTGTGTTAGCTTTTGTGGCTTGATGCGGTAAAATTGGATTGAGAGAAGTCGAGTAAAAATATTAAGATTAATGACAGAACTGCCCAAGGATCTCGATGATGCGATCGCCCAATCGCGCATTGCAACCGCCGCCGCCCTCTCGGATGGCCAAACTCTGCTGCAAGTCGAATTAGTATTTCCCGAAATCGCCCTGCAAGCACAGTCTATCACCCAAAAATTCCTCCCAGAATTTGAGGACATCCACGCAGGGGTGAAAGTCTTCTTTCCCGATGCTGGTTCAGCCGCCCTCGCCCGTCGCGACTGGGGACAAACACCTTTTAAAATCACTGATTTGGGCAGCAGCCGCACGCCTGTTGAAGATAAATTAGCACCGGAAGATCAACTGTTTTTGCTGGTGAATCCGGCGGCTGTAGAAGTGGCGCAAGTCGAAAAACTTTACATTGCTGCGGGCGATCGCCCCGTAATTCTACTCAACCCGCGCCTCGAAGATGTTGCTACCATAGGTATAGGCTATGCAGGCCGCCAATTGCGCGAGCGATTCCTCAACAAAATCGAATCCTGCTACTACATCAGACCCCTAGACAGTGCAGCCCTATTTCGCTGCTACCCGCAACCCTGGCAAGTCTGGCTGGAAACAAACGACGAATACGAATTAATTTCGGAAACTGCCCAAAAACCCGTCGGAGACGATTTAGAGCGGATTTTAGCCAAAGCTATGGGAACCGCCGATCCCAATTCCACCGCACCTGCAAAACCGCTAAAAAAGAAAGGTTTTTTGGCAGAACTTCAGACATTCCTCAAAGCTTTGACTCAGTAGGTGGGTACAAATAAACCTCTGATGGGTCGGGCGGGTTTTGCCTTTATAAACTGGCTTGTATCATAGATTTTTAGCTAAACCCACCCCTACAAGATACTATTGTTTTTTCGCAATCACCTAATTAATAGTATTGTAGGGTGCGTCAGCTAGAGTTATTTGAGACTGAATCGATCGGCTAATGGCTGACGCACCCTACAGTTACTAATTAATAGTATTGTAAGGTGCGTCAGCTAGCGTTATTTGCGACTGAATCGATCGGCTAATGGCTGACGCACCCTACAGCTTTGACTCAATAACAGGAGTTGCAAAAACGCAATTAAGAGCTTTCGAGTGTTGCTATCAGTAGCTACGCAAACAGATACTGGCGAGTTTTACTGAATCTTTATACAAAGGAGTATAATGGGTGACACCCCTCCTCCGCAAAAGAAGGGAGAAAATAGCAGGGAAATCAGATGCTATAAGCTAATAGTTAAGGTTTTGAGTTAGGGAAGCGGATAAACACAGTGGATCAGCGGCGCATTGTTATCGGGGACGTACACGGGCATTATGACGGTTTAATGCTGCTACTAGAGGCACTTGCCCCGAGATCGGATGATCGCGTGTATTTTTTGGGAGACTTAATCGATCGCGGGCCCAAAAGCGCTCAGGTATTAGATTTTGTCCAGCACAGCCCCTACCAAACTCTGCTGGGCAATCATGAACAATTGATGTTAGATGCTTTGTCGGGGGAGTCGGTGGATATACGGGCGTGGCAATCTTGGCTGTACAGCGGTGGGGATGCGACAGTCGCCAGCTACAGAGATACAGGGATGATGCCGTACAAACACTTAGATTGGCTGCGATCGCTCCCCACGTACCTTGACTTAGGGGACATCTGGCTGGTTCACGCCGGTGTCCATCCCACAATGCCATTCGCTCTCCAGTCGAGCGAACAACTGTGCTGGATTCGCAAAGAATTTCACACGATATCGAAACCGTATTTTCCCAATAAATTAATTATTACCGGTCACACGATCACTTTTACCTTTGAGGGTGTGAGGCCTGGGGAGTTAGTCAGGGGCCAAGGGTGGTTGGATATTGACACAGGTGCTTATCATCCAAAAAGCGGCTGGCTGACAGGACTTGACTTCAGCTACCGCAGAGTTTATCAAGTAAATGTGTTTAACAATCAAGTCCGAATTTTGCCGTTTGATGAAGTTGTCAGACAATTGAGGCCGCCGCAGTTGGCACTTCCGACACCTGAGATGAGTCCTGTTGTTCAGCAGCAGGGTTAAATTAAGCAGTTTGAAATCGATCGAATACCGTAGGGAAAGGGCATTACGGTGTCATAGGTGGGATATGTGTACTTCATTCTGAAAACCGCTATCAAAACGCAGGGCTTTGAAAAGCTTGACAATTTATGGTTTAGTCTCTATTGTTTATAAGTAGTCGAAAGCAAGGGCTTTGACGCAGAACTTTGAAAATTGAATAGATTGTTCGATCGCCTGCGGTGGGTTTCATTGCCGCCAGCGATTTTGATGTGGGCGATCGCCTGCGGTAGGTTTCATTGCCGCAAGTGATTTCGACGCACCTCGGGCGATCGGTGAAAGCCTCATTCTTTCGTTGAGGTGCGTCGATTGTCTTTGTAGTCTGGGATTGAGCGTTTTCAATCCTATGCTTGTTGAACATGACCCCCCATTTATTGCAAGTGAAAAAACGGTGCGTCGATTTGACGTCTGAAACGCTTTCTGGGTAAGGGTTTGTAGCCGAACTCTTTCCCAAACGACTCCCCCGCAAGGGGATTGAAACATCTTTTGACCCTCCGACCCTCCGTTTATATAGGCTAGAACCTTTCCCAAACGACTCCCCCGCAAGGGGATTGAAACAAAGCAGGTCTACCAGTTCCAGAAATTACTACCTCTGCCTTTCCCAAACGACTCCCCCGCAAGGGGATTGAAACTGAAGAAGGCCTGAGTAGACAAAACAAACATTGCCCGCTTTCCCAAACGACTCCCCCGCAAGGGGATTGAAACTTGAAGCAGATCCAACTTATTGGAATCGTAAATTCTTCTTTCCCAAACGACTCCCCCGCAAGGGGATTGAAACGGTCTTGTGCTTCAAAGTAAGAGTTTCCATTTACATGGTTCTTTCCCAAACGACTCCCCCGCAAGGGGATTGAAACGTTTGTTTACCCACCCTTTGACCACATTCATTCAGCTTTCCCAAACGACTCCCCCGCAAGGGGATTGAAACAGCGGTGTTTTCTAGGCTATCGAGAACTACTTCTTTCCCAAACGACTCCCCCGCAAGGGGATTGAAACCTAAAACTAACAAAGATGCAGAAATCGCCTTAAATTTGTTCTTTCCCAAACGACTCCCCCGCAAGGGGATTGAAACCATGATCAGAAATCCTTTTGAGATTTGGTAGATTACACTTTCCCAAACGATTCCCCCGCAAGGGGATTGAAACAGTTCCGGTGAAAGTTGTACCGGTGAATGACGTTGGCTTTCCCAAACGATTCCCCCGCAAGGGGATTGAAACTAAAATTCTAAACTCACATACCCTTCCTTTAAGTCAATGAGTCTTTCCCAAACGACTCCCCCGCAAGGGTATTGAAACACTTTAGTAAAGTCGGTGCCGTCTATTACAGCGATTCGCTACCTTTCCCAAACCACTCCCCCGCAAGGGGATTTAAAAAAAGATGGAATAAATGTATAATAATTAATTATTTCTGCTTTACCCAAACCACTCCCCGTCTATGGGTTTCAAAATGAACAAGGCCTGAGTAGACAAAACAAACTTTGCCCTCTTTCCCAAACGACTCCCCCGCAAGG
>JAJAYT010000453.1 GCA_026786085.1 Microcoleus sp. CAN_BIN18
ATCGACGCATTCTGGATATATTGCAGCACCGCAATACTGACGATGCTTCATTCAGTTGACAGTTGACAGTTGACAGTTGACAAAAGAAGGAGGAGGATTGGAGTAATGAATAGTCTGATTTTAATTTATTCCTACAAAAATTCAGGCTTTAAAACAATTCTTTCTGGTAAAGTTTTGCAATACCAAAAGTTATACACCAATTGGTTAAACAATTTTGTTTCTGGGCCACTCTGCGTAAGTTCTAACTTAGCTAATCAGCCGTGTCCGAAAACCGGCGTTGCTGGATTGAGGTATGAAACCTTGGGTAGGGGGAATTCATGAATTGCCCCTACCCAAGGTTGTAGCGATCGCATAATTGATGAATCATACCCAGAATCAGCCTTGTCCGAAAACCTTTACCGCTTCCGCCAAATCAGTCTCGCCCATCAAAATGCAGCGTTTCAATAAATCGATATTCAGCGTTTCTAACCCTGACAACTCACTCTGAATTACTTCTTGATAACCATTTTCTCGCAGGTGATACAACCGCAACGTGCCATCTTCCCAAAACCACACCTCCGGCACGCCCAAAGCTTGATATTTTGATAGTTTATTAACTCCGCCGCTGGTATAAACTATCTCGATCGACAAATCGGGGATTGATTTAGCTGTCTCCAAACAAAACGATTTGTCTGCTTGGGTTGAAACTTCTGGGGTTTTCTCCTGTGTCATCGAACCGGAAGGGTAAAATCTGATGCCCTGTGTTAGCAGAAAAGTTGTCACCAGGTAGCCGATGATTTCAGAAAAGTTTTCGTGTTGGAATCCCGCTATCAGAATCTCTATCGCCCCTGCCAAAAAAGATAGCTTAACTCCGGGTGAATCTTCCGAAGCTTTCTGGATTAACTTAAACTGATCCCAATTGCCACCGAGCACTACTCGCTGATCGAGAATTTGGATCATGGCAAATTCATCTAAAATTGGTATTATCCATTATTGTAATTGCGATCGGGCGATCGCCCTTTCTATCAAAAAGATCGATCGCCCGTTAATCCCTCTCTCCAAAATCTAACGCAATTAGCCCTGATTCAAAAAGCGACTTGCCATCGACATTGCGTCAGTAATATCTACGTCGCCATCTCCATCTGCATCTAAAAACGTATTCAAAACCGGATTTGAACCCTGGGCTGGATTTTGAGCGTTGCCACCGGTTTGCAGCAAGTTGAGGACGATCGGCACTAAAACAGGTATCATCGCTTGTACTGTAGCGTTATTCAAGCCAGTTCTTTGGGCGATATCTGCCACTATTTGAATTAATTGGTTGTTTCCAAACAAACTCTGAACTGCTTGCGGATTGGGACTTGTACCGCTAAATTGGTTGACAACTTGTTGAGCTTGTGCGTCTCCAGATTGCGATCGCACGTCTTGTAATGCCGATCGTACGTATCCACCCAAAACCGACATTGCCAACTGAGTCGTCCCCGCATCGATGCCCTGGTTGCCACTCAACTGCTGTACCGCACCGAGAATGTTGCCCAACTGATTGGGACTTGCTTGTTGGTTCGGATTGTCGATCGCGCTTAAAATTTGGTCAAATAGTCCCATAATTTTCGATCCTTGCTGTAATTGCTCCAGTCTAGATTAACCTATCACCAATTACCCATTACCCATTACCCATTACCAATTACCAATTACCAATTACCCATAATATATTCTAATGCTTGATCGGCAGGGCGATCGCAAATTCCGTCCCCGTTCCCACCTCCGACCAACAATTAATCGTCCCGCCGTGTTTCTTGACAATAATTTCTCGGCCGATTGCCAATCCCAAACCAGTACCGACACCTCTCGGTTTAGTGGTAAAGAATGTTTCAAACATTTTTTCTTGACTTGTCGCAGGTATTCCCGTACCGTTATCGGAAATTCGCACTACCACTGAGTCATCGTCCAAGTATTCTGTAGCAATCACAATCCTCGGCGAAAAACTCGGTGCTTCCTGTTTCACTGACTCCGAACCAGATTGTTTTCTCGCCTCCTCAGAGCGGGTTTTCTCAAGTTTTGCTTTCTCTTCCACAGCATCTAGCGCATTATTTAGAACGTTCACAAATACCTGGTAAAGCAAACCCATATAGCCTTCGACAGTCGGAATGTTGCCATAATTGCGCACCACTTCAACGCCCTGTTTGATCCGGCTGTTGAGAATCAGTAAACTGCTGTCTATGCAGGCGTGCAAATCTACCGAATGAGGCACCGAATCATCGAGGCGAGAAAAATCTTTCAAACTTAAGATAATAGCTTTGGCTCTTTCAGCACCGACTTGCATTGAGTCAAATATTTTAATTAAATCTTCCTTGAGAAAATCGAGGTCTATTTCTTCGGCTTTTTCCTTCACAGCAGGAGGCAGATTGGGGATTTCTGCTTCGTAAGTTTTGAGCAAATCTAAAATATCTTCAACGTAATTTTTCGCGGGGTCGATATTGGCATAGATAAAATTGATTGGGTTGTTAAGTTCATGAGCAACCCCAGCCAACATCCGCCCCAAAGTTGCCATTTTCTCATTTTGAAGTATCTGGCTTTCTTGTTCGGATTTCAATTCTTTTAACAAGTGATTTACTTTCAGAATCAGTTGATTGATCGCAGCAGCTAATACTCCCACTTCATCGGTGCTGGTAACTGGTACTTGCAACTGAAAATTAGACTCTTGGGTCACTCGCTGAGCGATTTTAGTTACAGCCGCGAGGGGTTTGGCGATCGCCCGACTGGTGTAGCCCGCCAGCAGTGCTGCAACTACGATCGACAGTGCCATGCTACCAAAAATGATTTGCACTCGCAGCGTCTGCGCTCGCAGCAGGGCCTCCCGCGTTGCATCTTCTTGCAATGTGGCGCGATCGATAATTTCTGCTAAATCATTGACCGCGTTATCTAGTTGCAACTCTATTTTATCTCGATCTAAATTCGACAGCAACTGGCGCTTCAGACTTTTATTTGCGGGCTGATTTGGCAAATTACTGATTTTTTCAGTAAATTTTTCTAGCTGGTTAATGTAATTAGACAATATCGAATCGTAAGTTTTTCTGAAATCTTGTAAACCTTCTAGCTGTTCCATGTCTTTCTGACTTTTAACTTCAGAGAGTGACAACTTCAAACTGTAGATATTATTTTGTAGCTCTTGGTATTTGCTATCAAATTTTTCGGGCTGTTCGAGCCAGTAAATCAGCCGCTCTTGGCTGTTTTGCGTCCGCAGTAAAGCCACCTGAAAATTATTTAAAAGCCGACTTTCTCGATCGATGTGTACTTGATTGTTAGTTCTGCGATAGTAATGATTGCCGGCCAGCATCCCGACGGTTGTTCCCCCAATCGCAACACAAAGAGCCAGTGCGTAGCCACGGCAGATTTTGTCACCAATACTGAGGTTGCCGAAGTAACGGGCTATTTGAGCAAAATAATTGGGCTTTGGTGACCCGATCTCTTTGATGTTGTTATACTCGCAAGAGGTAGGGAGTTCTTGCGAAGCCTGGTTATGATGTTTGAGCTGCATAGATGCGAACCTGTGAGTAATTCACGCACTGACAATTAAGTTTAACTTAATTCGCCGCTGATTTGAGAGTACCGCATCGATACTTAATGTAATATTTTTTGGGAATTAGGACGCTCTTACCCGGCCTTTGAAACCGGGTTTATAATTTCCGCTTTCGGAGATTCCAGGACGCACTTATGTTAAGAAACATGGTTTCTGCGTACTTAATATGATATTTATTTTATACTAAAAAAAGTATTGCTTGACTCGCGATCGAATAAATCACCGATTAAATAGGTAGGTGCAAATAAACCGGCTACCGAGTTCGGGCAGGTGAGTGCAGCAATAAACTGCCTGCTAAGCTACAATTACAGCCTTGGCCCCGATCGCACTTTGTCCGTCTCGCTGGCACTCAAACCCGCTGTCATCGCGCCCGCAGGACAAGCAGAATCGGGATTTGCGGGCGAAACAGTGCGATCGTCGGATGCTTCATCAGTTCCGAATTTTGATGAAAATGTAAAAATCAAAGTATCACCCTTTTATTTGCCGCTGCCCTCATGCCTTTGCCACGCCTGTTAACCTTAATTGCTGCTTTTTGCCTCACCCTGGGGCTGATTATTGGGCTGGTGAGTTCCTTAACTGGGCTTTACAGTCAAGTTGCGTGGTCTGCATCTCCCCTGCTAGCTAATTTGCTAATTTTCCTGATAATTGTACTTTTAGGAACGCTAATTTTTGCGCTATTCTACTATTTTAGGCTGCTGCAACGCCCTGGAAAAGTAAAGGGAAAACGGGCAATTAATCCCAAGATTCCTATTATCAAAAGTGAAGCTGCTTCCGAAAATCTCAAAGCAATTCGGCAGCAAGTCGATCGCATTCAAGACGAAGTAGCGCGGCAAGCTTTGCTGTTGAGAGCACGCGAAATCGAAGCTAGCATGGCTCGCGGCAATGTTCGGATCGTGGTTTTCGGCACCGGTTCTGCGGGCAAAACTTCCGCTGTGAATTCCCTCGTCGGGCGGATGGCGGGACAGGTGGGCGCGCCGATGGGAACTACCGAAGTTGGAGAAACTTACACTCTGAAATTGAAAGGAATCGATCGCGAATTAGCAATTACTGATACCCCAGGCATCTTGGAAGCGGGAGTAGCGGGGACTTACAGAGAGGAATTGGCGCGTCAGTTGGCGGCCAGGGCTGATTTGATCTTATTTGTGTTGGACGGCGATTTGCGTAAATCTGAGTACGAACCGCTGCGGACTTTGGCAGAAATTGGCAAAAGGTCGATCGTAGTTTTTAATAAAGTTGACCTTTATCCCGACAGCGACAGAGACGAAATTCTCACTAGATTGCGGCAGCGAGTCAAAGGTTTTGTATCAGCAATGGATGTAGTTGCAATTAGCGCCAACCCGCACAAAGTTGTACTAGAAAGCGGTACAATTTTTCAACCAGACCCGGATATGATGCCATTAATTCGGCGCATCGCAGCGATTTTGCGAGCAGAAGGAGAAGACTTAATTGCGGACAATATTTTGCTGCAATCTCAGCATTTGGGAGACCAAGCGCGCAAGTTAATTGATGCTCAAAGGCGGCGCGCCGCTGATAAAGTAGTAGAGCGATTTCAGTGGATTGGAGCTGGCGTAATTGCCGTAACGCCTTTGCCAGTTGTGGATTTACTGGCAACAGCAGCAGTTAACGCTCAAATGGTAGTAGAAATTGCCAAGATTTACGGCTGCGAATTAAATATCGACCGCGCGAAAGAATTGGCATTATCTCTGGCAAAAACCCTAGCAAGTTTAGGAATAGTTGAAGGCGTAATTCAAGTAGTTTCAAGGGCGTTGCAGTTAAGCGTAGCCGGGTTTGTCCTCGGCAAAGCAATTCAAGCAGTCAGCGCCGCTTATTTAACCAGAATTGCCGGGAAAAGTTTTATTGAATATTTTCGCCATGACCAAGATTGGGGCGACGGTGGCATCGCCGAAGTCGTACAAAGGCAGTTTCAACTAAATCGAAAAGACGAGTTTGTCAAGGCTTTTGTCAAAGATGCGATCGCCCGCGTTGTCGAACCTCTGAACATTTATCAGCAGGAATCGGAACCAGAATTAGAAATGTCAGCAGAATTGGAACCAGAACCTCTGTATCAATCGCTGCAATCCGACGATTGGGAAACCAACAGCAACAAGCGCCAAGATGACTGGTAAAACGTAAATCATGTAGGTGCAGGTTTCACCAACAATCTTTGATTCAGACAAACAATCTACATCAACCCGCCCCCACCACGCGACAGAATTAGATCGCGGCCAATTCAACGGACATGATCTGATATCCTGTCCGATCTAAGATTGGTTCGTAGTGCGGACTTTAGTCCGCAATATAGAGCGCAATACGGTTCACTTAACGTTTTTTGTCATTGCGCTTCGGGAGAGCAATCGCAGAGACTATGACACTTCTCGGTTAAGTCAGGTGAGCGCCGAGCAATTATCTTCTTAAGTGAACCGTATTGATATAGAGCGGACTAAAGTCCACACTACGAACTGTTTTTGTTACGATAATCGATCGGATTCGTATATTTTTCGTTAATCATCACAAAAAATCGGAGAAAGCGGGTTTCTAACCCCCAATGTGTCCACATCTAAATCATCGATGGGTGGGGGCGGGTTTATTAATATTAAGTATGTGAATTATCGATTGTTTGTGAACCCGCCCCTACATAATTTATGTTTATTTAATTCGATACGAACTAATTACTAATTTCGCCCAAGCAAAAAATAAGTTATCATTTCTCCTTTACCTTTAATCTCAATTGCACCGCGCATTTTTAACGAAAATTTATCTTTTAAACGCTCGTAAACCGCAGCAGTCACCTGAATTTTCCCGGGAATACCGTTTGATTCCATCCGGTGAGCAACATTCACTGTATCCCCCCACAAATCGTAACTAAATTTAGTTAAACCAATGACTCCCGCCACCACTCCACCAATATTTATCCCAATGCGGAGACTAAAGCTGTGATTGTTTTTGGCATTGAAGCTAGCGACAGCAGCTTGCATATCTAATGCCATTTGGGCGATCGTCTCTGCGTGATTTTCCTGCGGTTCCGGCAAACCACCGACTACCATGTAAGCATCACCAATAGTTTTAATTTTTTCCAAACCGTGCTGTAACGACAACTGGTCAAACTGACTAAAAATTTGATTCAAAACTTTCACAGTTTCCGTCGCAGTCTTGTCAGATGCAAAATTCGTAAATCCGACCAAATCTGCAAATAAAACGCTCACATCCGAAAAGCTATCAGCAATTGTGCTTTGTCCATCCTGCAAGCGATCCGCAATCGGTTTCGGCAAAATATTTAATAGCAAATCTTCTATTTGTTCTTTCTGAAACTTTGTTGTTTCCAACAGCAACCGCGCTTCAATTTCTGCCTCTTCCCGAAAGGCGATTTCTCGGCGATACATCTGATTTTTTTCCATCAGTTGCATTTCTAGTTCCCTCATCCGCAATTGATTTTCAACCCTAGCTACCACCTCTATGGGTTCAAAAGGTTTAGTAATGTAGTCCACACCGCCAGCATTAAAGGCTTTCACTTTATTAGAAACTTCTACCAGAGCACTCAGAAAAATAATCGGAATGCTGCGAGTGCGATCGTTAGATTTCAAGCGAATACAAACTTCGTAACCATCCATAGCAGGCATCATAATATCCAGCAAAATTAAGTCAGGCTGAGTCAAATTTACAGAATCTAACGCTAGTTTTCCACTAGATGCAACTGTTACTTGATAGCCTTTTCTCGATAATATTCGTTCCAGTAATGTTAAATTGTTAAGACTGTCATCAACAATTAAAATACTGCCCTTAACTTTTTGAGAATATGATTGATTCATCGGCTTACTACGGGCTAGTTAAATTTAAGAATTGTTGACTGTTAACTGTTAGCTGTTGACTGTGAGTCTAAAAAATTACCGATTGCGCTTATGTTTTTGTCGGAATCCACTCGAGTTTAGTATTCCAATACTAGCGTAGCGGATTTGATATTACGCACGGATGCGTCGAAACCGACTTTTTTCAAAAAAATACTTTATTCTAGCAGGAGAGGAAGAGTAAAGAAACTCTTTCTGAATCCAGAAATTTACCCTTCATTTAAATTTATACTAATTTATCAGGGACTGCGAAAGCTTAGTTAAAACTTCATATTGCAGTAAATTCGATCGCCCTCCGCGTCGAGTGATTGACTAGCCAGTTGATTCACTGCTTGCTACCCGTTTTGAAACCAAAAATATCCCACGAGTCCCACGGCTGCTGAAATTTGCACTACAAAAGAGATGGCTAAGACACCTTGCAGAGGTGATTTTTGCCAAATTTTGACGCCAGCCGGATTCAAAAGTACGATCGACATTGCGGGCGATCGAGAAATGGGCTTGATTTTTTGATTGCATACTTTTTGAGTTTACAATGCTACATTATATTGAGAAATTTTACAATAGTTTACACATTGGGATACTGCGGGGGGATCAAGTAAAACTATGCTGAGAGCGATCGGATCGAACACAATTTTGATACGATCTAAGATCAACAAAAAGTTAGCTATTGTCCGTCGGGGTAAACACAATGAGCGATCGACCAATCATTCTCGGTATTGTCGGAGACAGCGCAGCAGGCAAAACCACTTTGACGCGAGGAATTGCCCAAGTATTGGGGGCAGAAAATGTTACCATTATCTGTACAGATGACTATCACCGCTACGACAGAAAGCAGCGCGCCGAAATTGGGTTAACAGCACTGCATCCCGACTGCAATTACCTCGACATCATGCAGCAGCACCTCAGCCTGCTGCGCACCGGCCAAGCTATTCTCAAACCCATCTACAACCACACATCCGGTACATTCGATGCGCCGGAATACATCAAGCCCGGCAAATTTGTAATAGTTGAAGGTTTGTTGGGTTATTCAACTCGTGCAATTCGCGATTCTTATGATGTAAAAGTATATCTTGCTCCCCCAGAAGAGTTGCGAACCCAGTGGAAGGTTAAGCGCGATATCATGAAGCGCGGTTATACTGAAGAACAGGTGCTTGCAGAAATGCAAAAGCGAGAACCGGATTCAGAAGACTTCATTCGCCCGCAGCGCAAATTTGCCGATGTTGTAGTTAGTTTTTATCCACCAGAAGCGGACAAAGAATCTAATTTGAGCGTTTGTTTAATCCTCCGGCCGACAATTCCTCACCCTGATTTTACTGAGATTTTAGGTAGAGGTAGCGATAGTTTTAAACCTGCAATTCGCATAGGACTCGATCGCGATATGGGCAAACCTGTTGACGTTTTGGAAATACACTCCCACGCTACCAGCGAGCAAGTCAACGAACTGGAAAAGATTTTGTGCAGCGAAATGCCACACCTGCGGGGATTTTGCAGTGCTCAGGGTAATCCAGAAATCGGCAAACTTGTTGGCACTACTGGCGAAACTTTGCAAAGTTACCCGCTAGCTTTGACGCAGTTGCTAGTTTCATATCACATGATGAAAGCAATACAAGTTTATTAGTTAGTTAGCAGTTGGCAGTTGACAGGAAAGCAGTTGTTAGTTGTTATTGCAAGGAGTAAGGTGCGCAATGCGCACCCTACAAATAGCAGTATTTCGCCAGTAGTTTTATGCACATAATTTATGGACGAAATGGCGGAATTTTAATTATATTATTTTTGTCACAATTGAGGATAAATCCTCAGTGGTGGCAAAGTCGGATTAGCAGTCGCTAATTGCTGAATTTGCATCGATACTGGCAACTGACTTTGAGGTGCGGGCAGCATTTCGCCTCGGAAGTCCAGAAGGGTGACGAGCAGCAGATAGCCAAGTGCTAATGCTATAGAAATCACGCCCGTGATAATAGCAATAATTTTTGAACGTTCCATTTTTAGAAAAATTTAAGTGCAGCTAATATTTAGTTTAACATTAAAAAGTACAATTTTCACTCTCTGTTATGTAATAGAATATAATCAGGTGCTACTTATTTATATGACAAAAATGGAACCTCTTGTAGATGCGTCGAATCCCATCGAGATGCCGGGAGCTACCCCAGTGGTGGAAACATTTAATCTGGGGAAGTTCTACCGTACTGGCTTCTGGATGAATGAAAAGATTGAATCGCTCAAAAATTGCACTCTGACTGTTTCTGAGGGGGAAACTTTCGGGCTGTTAGGACAAAACGGAGCGGGGAAAACTACGCTGCTGAAGACTTTGCTGGGGATAGTGCGGCCGACTTCTGGCAGGGGGCTGCTGTTGGGGAGGCCTTTGGGCGATCGCACTGTGAAGCAGCGAATCGGCTATTTGCCAGAAAATCCGTACTTTTACGATTATCTCACAGGCTGGGAATTCTTGCAATTTGCGGCGGGCTTGTTTGAAATTCCCGCCTCGATTCAGCGGCAGCGAATTCCGCATTTGCTAGATTTAGTTGGGCTATCTCAATCAGCGGCAATTAAAAAACAGTTGCGCCAGTATTCTAAGGGGATGTTGCAACGAATCGGTATGGCTCAAGCTTTGATTAACAATCCCGATGTGGTATTTTTGGATGAGCCGATGTCTGGTTTAGATCCGATGGGGCGCTATCAGATGCGGGAGATAATTTTATCGCTGAAAAGTCAAGGGAAAACGATTTTTTTTAATTCGCATATATTGTCTGATGTGGAGAAGATTTGCGATCGGGTGGCAATTTTGGCGAGAGGTGAGTTAATCTGCATAGGTGCGATCGATGAACTCCTCGGCAAAACTGAAACTTACCGGGTTGAAGGTAAGGGCGGCCATTTGAATATCCTGCAAAAATGGATACCGGATATGGAAGTTGATAATGATTTGTGGTACGGTCATTTGCAGGGCGATCCGAAGGAGTTTATTTCTAGTCTGAGTGGTACGGGAGGGCAGCTAATTGGGATGAATTTGGCTAAGCCTTCTTTGGAAGAGTTTTTTATGCAGCAATTGCAAGAAAGAGGGATTTATTCGAGTAGTTGAAGTAGGGAAACGGCACTGCCGTGTCCGGTGCGGAGATTGTGGATTAATAATGTTCAGTTAGCGGTAGTGTCATTGCGAGCGTCTTAGCGAAGCAATCTCAGAGGTCAAAACTCAGTTAGCGGTAGTGTCATTGCGAGCGTCTTAGCGAAGCAATCTCAGAGGTCAAAACTCAGTTAGCAGTGTCATTGCGAGCGTCTTAGTTAAAACATTCTGCCCTGACGCACCATAAATGCGTGTACATTAGTTAATCGATCACTGTCATAGTCTCTGCGATTGCTTCGCTAAGACGCTCGCAATGACATTAAAATATGGACACGGCAGTGCGGTTTTTCTGCCTGGTATTTGCGTGTACATTAGTTAATCGATCACTGTCATAGTCTCTGCGATTGCTTCGCTAAGACGCTCGCAATGACATTAAAATATGGACACGGCAGTGC
>JAJAYT010000454.1 GCA_026786085.1 Microcoleus sp. CAN_BIN18
CCCTTTTTTATTAATACCCTCAAAAAACAAAAAAAAAAAAAAACCCTGCGGGTTCGACGTGCGCATTATCCCCCGCTCTTCGGCGCCCAAAAACCGCCCCCACTACGAACCAATTTTACTGCGGTTAATCATCAAACACGATATTACTCCATAGATGATCGCCAAGCAAGACCCGTTTTTGAGCGGGGTCATTTCCAAATCAAAAATCTTCAATGCTTCAATGCGACAATTGTATTACTTCTATTTGTAAAATGGAATTGTGACTATAAAGGTAGTGCCTAACCCTGTCTCGCTGGAAAATTCGATTTGACCTCCGTGCAAGTCTACACACTGCTTGACTATGGATAAACCCAGTCCTGTACCGGGTATTTTTCCGACATTTTGGGCCCGGTAATACGATTCAAATAGTTGTTCTTGGTCTTCTATCGGAATGCCAATCCCTGCGTCTTTAATTTTAAATGTAGCTTTTTCATGATGACAATTTAATTCAAAATCGATGTAACTGTCGATCGGCGAATATTTGACAGCATTAGAAAGCAAATTTGTCAAGATGTGCCGCAGCAATTTGGCATCCAGTGCAGACCATTTTTGTGTTTGCTCCGACTCCCGCTCAGTTTGTTTCGCGGGCGGAAGAGATTTTCGGCAAGTAAAGTTAATTTTATGATTTTGTCCGTAACTAATTTTAATGGATTCTACTAACTCGCTGCAAAATTTTGGCAAGTCAACTGGTGCGGGATTGAATTTGAGTTTTCCGGCTTCGGCGCTGCTGAGCAACCGCACATCATCTAATAGCTGAGCCATGTGTTTAGATGCTGATTTAACGTGTTCTAGGTATTCTTGTTTTTCCTCGTTGGTGATTTCGTCGCCGTATTCTTTGAGGATTTGAGTAGCAAATAATACTATATTTAAAGGATTACCGAATTCGTGAGCGAGCATTGAGAAAAAACGAGATTTTACCTGTCTGAGTTCTTGCTCTTTTGCCAAAGAGCGGCGAATTTCTAGTTCTTCTTGCTTGCGTTCTGTAATATCCCTCCCGATATAGACAAAATCGTAAAGTCCTTCTAATTCTGTCTGAACTGCCGAACAGGAAAACTCTACCCAAATTTCTTCTCCTGCTTTGGTAGTGCAGACTACTTCCAGTTCTCTGAGCAGTTCTTTTTGAGACAAAATATAGCGGTGGCGAGCTTGGTAAAGCAAGGTTTATTCGACTACTATTTTGGAGAGTGGTCGATCAATTCTGCTTCGCTATACCCAAATAACCATTGTGCCGATTGATTGACTGTTTTGATAATTCCTAATGTTGTTGTCACCAACAAAGCATCGCCCATCGAGCAAATAACTTTATCTATATAATCTTTAGAAGCGGCTAAGGCGCTCAGCAAAAGATTAGCTTCATTCGCCCTTTGAATCAAGGATTGCTTCATCACCATTTTTTCGGTGGCATCTTCAATCAAAATTAGCAAATTACTTGCCATATCTTGTTCGTTTTCATGTTCTATCGCCAACAGATCAAAGTATAAAGGGCGGTTGTTGTCGGTAAACCGAGCGATACCTTTGATTTCAAAACCCGGCAGCCGTCCCATAATAATAGACATCAGGATATTTTCAATGCCAATCAGTTCGGGAAAACAGATGCGAGCATCTGCACCGGGTATCGCGTCGCCCGGAGCATCGGCATAATTCTGTACTTCGGCAGAGATTTCTTGAATGATGAAATTGTGATTTACTACAAAATACTCTGTTTGTCGCGGGCCCAAGAGTTTCTTGAAAAGGGGATTCATACTTGTTCTACCATTGTGTAAGCTAGTTTATGAAAGATTTCGTCAACGTCTTTGCCTGTTTTAGCCGATGTGGTGTAAACTGCTATTACTTTGTCTTGACCAATTGAGTGAGAGATTTCTACTAGCAGTGCCAATTTTTCCTCGTCAATCAAGTCTACTTTGTTCAAAGCGATGATAATTGACCCTTTGGGATTGATTGAAGAAAAAAGCTTAACGTGTTCGGAGATTCGCTCAACTGTTTCGGTTCGGCTGACATCGGCAACGATTAAAACGCCGCTAGCTCCTTGCAAGTAAGTCGGTGCAATTCCTTTGAATTTTGTATGCCCTTCTAAGTCCCAAATCAGCAACTTGGCTGTGACGTTTTCTTGCTGTTTTATATTTTCTAATGTGATAATTTTGCTGGAAATTTTGACTCCGACAGTGGAGAGGTACTCGTCGCTGAATTGCCGATCGACAAAACGGCGGATCAAGCTGGTTTTGCCCACGCCAAAGTCGCCGATCATGCACATTTTTTTAGATATAGTAACTGACATAATTATTTGCCGTTTGCGGTCTTAGTTATTGGTTCAAATACCACGCATCTGCTCAAAAGTAGCGGTTGATTGGGTTCTACGCCGTCGGGAGGATTGGGGCTGGCGACCGCTTGGAGGCGTTTCGGGTCAGCACCTTGCCGCACTAAAGCCTCTCGCACTGCTGCGGCACGCTGGAGCGACAACCGTTGATTTGTGACCAGTTCCCCAGTGCGATCGCTGTGTCCAATTATCTTAATCTGTTTTTGAGGATATCGATCCATAAATTTTTTGACACGGGCGATGATTTCTGCGGATGTTGAGTCTAATTTTGCGCTTCCTGGGTCGAAGTAGACGCGGCTTGCAATCTGGAGCGGATCTAGTTTAACAGTGCTGACGACGGACTGAACGCCGGGAATTTGTTTTAGGGACTGAGCAATTTTTTGTGAGTCTGCACTGTCGGTGACTGTGCC
>JAJAYT010000455.1 GCA_026786085.1 Microcoleus sp. CAN_BIN18
ATCGATCGCACTTGATGTCATTCCCAATTGCCAATCGAAAATGGCATAAGGTGCGTCGCGACGAGATTGTCGATATTTGTTTAGGGATTTTCGCTCGCGACGCACCCTACTGATGACTGATGACTAATGACAACTGACTAATGACAACTGACAACTGACAACTGACAACAGTCAACAGTCAACTGACTAATCATCAATTTGCCATCCATCTTTGGTATAGTCTTCATCCAAAATCTTTTTCGGACGCATCACCAGCACAACTCGCGCCAAAATCGCAATATCCGGGGATGTTTCAAACCAAGACAATTCTAAATTTCCGCCGTTATCGGTGAGGAAGTAACTGTCAGCATCCCACTGTCTTTGGGCTCGATCGGCAATAATCAAAACTTCTTCAACTTTACCCTCCAGCGGTACCGGCAATCGATCGCTCATTTCCAAAACCGCCACCGGATCTTCCGCGTTCAAAATTACCTGCCATCCCGGAATCGCCACCCAAGCTCCTGCTCCCGAAAACTTTACCATGCGGAATGGCCAGATTTCCTCCGGCAGAGGCACTGCCAGCATATCTGACGTAGAAAGGGGGAATTTGCCCACAACCGGCACAATCCGGGGCAATTGTTCCTCAGAATCGAGCCGATAGATTGGCAATCGGGGCGCTTGTCGCCTCGAAACTACGGTAAAATCTACGAGCAACTGCTCGATTTGTGCCCTAGCCGTTTGGCTGCTAGCTAATTTTAGGCCGCGAGCAATTAAGCGCGATCGCTCTTGCAAATCGCTTTTTTGTCTCGCCAACTGCCAACACTGGTAAGCTACAGCATCCCCTGGAGTGTCTGTGAACCCCTGCGGGAGACTCCCGAAGTGCGAAAACTCCTTGATCGCTTTAGCAACTTGGCGAGCATCGTCAACATCCAAATTGTGGGATAGCATCAAAGCTGCCGCGCCTGCCCGCTCTGTCTGAGACAAAATCCGAAATTCGTATAAAATATCACTACCTTTGCGCAGAAAGTGCGATCGAACTTCCTCCGAAGCGCCAGCCTTGACCATGCTGGTGTAAACTTGTGCTGCAACGCCGACCTGATTTTGCTGAATTGGCTCAAAACCAGTTTGTTCAAAAATCTGCTGAGAGTTGTAGCCCGCTTGCAGCAGCGCCGTACAGGCCTGTCCCCACTCTACCCAAGTGCCTTCCTTGCGGCGGAGCGATCGAATTAACTTTTCGACATCCACAGCATTTGTGGCAGGTGCAGATGCAGGAGGTGAGAAATCTTGCGGTGTATCAGTCATAATTGAATCAAAAACCAGCGTTGAGTTATGTGTGATTGGATACCAGCATGGCTCGTGTCGCGGCAGAGCGATCGATTGATAGTAAGGGAGTTGTGAGACTATTGTTACAGAATAGTTGCTCGCCTAAATTTACAAAGGGGAGTTTATCGTATTGTTATGGATAATGCCATTCCAGAGCTAGATCAAATTAAACGCCAGCTCATGACCCTACACCGACCGAAAAAACCCAAAATGCTGGTAGTAGACGACGAACCAGACAATCTGGATTTACTCTACCGCACTTTCCGACGAGATTTTAACGTCCTCAAAGCTGAGAGCGGGATTCGCGCCTTGGAAGTCCTCGACATTGAGGGCGAGGTTGCCGTGATCATTTCTGACCAGCGGATGCCAGAAATGAAGGGAACGGAGTTTTTGAGCAAAACCGTCCCCCAGTTTCCGAATACGGTCAGAATTATCTTGACTGGTTTTACGGACATTGAAGACTTGGTGGATGCGATTAACTCGGGACAGGTTTACAAGTATATCACCAAGCCTTGGGACCCGAACGAATTGAAAATGGTGGTGCAAAAGGCGGCCGACACTTATGAAGTTCTCAAGCAGCGGACTGAGGAATTGCACAACGCCCAAAATCAAATCCAACTGTTGGCAGTAATCATGCAAACGGCTGTAGAATATCCGAATTTGGAAGCAAGTTTAGAGCCGATTGCTACTGCTATAAGCGATAATTTTTTGGCGGATACTTGCATTTTGCAACTGGTGGAAGGAACTGTTTTAATGCCAACCCAAGGCAGTCATACCAGCGGCCAAATTGTGGAAAATTGGCTAGCAGATGACCCCCTGGCTCAACAAGCACTTGCCTCTGGAACTATTCAAGGTGCTGTGAACATTGCGAGTGACAACGCCCTAGCGAGCCTGCCACACTATCAGAAATCGGGTATTCAAGCTCACCTGAGCGTTCCGGTGATTCACAAAGGTCGATCGATCGCCCTGATGTCCATCCAGTGGAAGCAACCTTGTTCCCTGCGCCCTGACGAACTCACAACAGTTCACCTCGCCGCTCAACAAGTTGCTTTGGTACTGACGAGTTTTCAGGATCGTTAGTCATTAGTCATTAGTCATTAGTCATTAGTCATTAGTCATTAGTCATTGGTTATGGATTCTTTGACCGATAGACCGTAAACTTTCCCCCAGACAAAAAGCGAAATTACTGGCTTTCTTACTTGTGCGGTCGATCGCAAATCCCAATTTTTTACATTTAAATCTTTCTTCCTTCTTCCCTCTTCCTTCTTCCTTCTTCCTTCTTCCTTCTTCCTAATGACTAATAACTCAGAACAAATTAAAACTATATTTAATCGAATTGCACCAGTTTACAACCAAATGAACGACTGGTTAAGCTTTGGGCAGCACCGGATTTGGAAACTTATGGCGGTGAAATGGAGCAATGTCGCCCCCGGAAATACTTGTTTAGACTTGTGTTGTGGTAGCGGGGATTTAGCTTTGCTGCTAGCAAAACAAGCAGGGCCCACCGGTTCAGTATTTGGAGTAGATTTTTCCGCCGCACAATTGGCTGTTGCTGCTAAGCGCGATCGACCTTTTCTCACCCCTACAAGTCCCATCACCTGGGTAGAAGCTGACGCCCTAGAATTGCCTTTTCCCGACAATTACTTCGACTGCGCCACAATGGGTTACGGCCTGCGCAACGTGACGGACATCCCCCGGAGTCTTCAGGAATTGCACCGCGTCCTCAAACCGGGCGCAAAAGCAGCTATTCTCGACCTCCACCGCCCCAGCAATTCCCTCATGCGGAGCTTTCAGCAGTTTTATCTGGACACTCTCGTTGTCCCCATTGCTCAGCAATTTGGCATGACTCAAGAATATGCCTACATTAATCCTAGTTTAGACAAATTCCCGATCGGCTCCGAGCAAGTCGCGATCGCCCGCCAAGCCGGATTTACCACCGCCACCCACTATCCCATTGCTGGAGCTATGATGGGAGTATTGGTATTAGTCTGTTGACTGTTAACAGTCAACAGTTAACAGTCAACAGTCAACAGTCAACAGTCAACAGTTAACAGTCAACAGTTAACAGTCAACAGTTAACAGTCAACAATTCCCAATTCCCAATTCCCAATTCCCCAATTATTGATGAACCCGTCTGATATTTGGCTGTTGTTTGCCCCACCTGTAGTGGGAGGAATTATTGGCTATTTCACTAACGATATAGCTATCAAAATGCTGTTCCGTCCCTATCGAGCCATTTATATTAAAGGGCGGCAATTACCTTTCACTCCCGGCTTGATCCCCCGCAACCAAGAGCGCTTAGCCAAACGAATTTCTGACACAATCATGGGTTCGCTGCTGACGCCGGAGGAGTTGCAAAAATTAGCCCGTCGCCTGCTACAAACTGAGCGAATGCAGTCGGTAATTCTCTGGCTGTTGCAGTTAGCATTAGATCAGGTAAAAGCAGATGCAGAGCAAAAAACTGCTAAAATTCTCGCTAACATTCTGCGAGATTTGCTAGGGGAATCCGTGCCGCGAATTCTCAAAGTTTTGGCGCGCCGCGAAGATTTTTTAGAAGCTCAGCTTAATCAAATTTTTGACCAAGTTTTGCTGGAAATTCAGCTAACTGAAGCTCAGGCGGGCCAGTTAGCCGATTGGTTGTTGCAAATAGTAATACCGCCGGAAGTGCTGCGGCAGACTTTGATTGACTTTTTGACCGATCGCAATATTTCGATCATCGATGAAGGGTTTCGAGAAAAAAGCAGCGGCACCTATTGGGTAGTAGCAAATTTGTTTGGTTTGCGTAACACTTTAACTCGGCTGCGGACTTTTTGTCTAGATGACAAAACAGTGACAAATCAGCGGTTAGCAGAGTTAACTATTTCTTTGGGAATTCGCGGGCGACTTCAAGAATGGCTGCAAAATTTGTCGATGCAAAATCTACCTGTTTCAACTGTGAGACAATTGCGAAAAACAATGCGCGACAGCGTTCGCACCTACGTTCAACAGCGGGGTACAGAGGTACTTGATGGGTTGAGCAAATCTATTGACTGGGAAAATATTTCGCGGTTGATTCTCAATCGATTGCAAACTTCAGCGGTGATGAGCGCTTCCCTGGAAATTGTCAGCAAAGAACTGGCTTTGGTTTTAGAGCGCTATCTGGAGCGGGATTTAGAAAATATTGTAGCTCAGGCTATCCCCATTTTGAATATCGATCAGGTGATTATCGATCGAGTAAAAGGTACTTCTCCTGAAGAATTGGAGTTAGCAATTCAGGGAATTGTCCAAAGCGAGTTGCAGGGAATTGTAAATTTAGGAGGCGTTTTGGGCATTTTCGTCGGATGTCTACAGACAGTTGTGCTTTTGCTTCAGCGCTGATTTATTTCGGCAGTTGTGAGATAATTTGTTGTAGGCACAGAAGACCGGGCGGTTGAAACCGCGCCTATACAAACAAAACCCGCCTCCGCGGGTTGAAGACTGAGCGATTACAATTAGGTTATTTTATTCATTCCGCGGAGGCGGAATTCGTTTGTGTAGAAGCGGTTTCAACCGCCGTCTTATCTTATCTAATTTACCTATTTCTTAAATCTATGCCAACTCCAAATTCGGACGATCGCCCATACATCCCCAAAAACCCCCGCAACCTCAGTCGCCAACAATACGAGCGTTTAACCGCAGAAATCGCCGCTCCCTATCGGCCTGTGCGACAGTTTGTCTACGTAGCTTGTGGCGCTTCGGGCTTTATCGGCGGCGTGGTTTTCCTCGCTAAAATTGCTTCTGGGCGCGAAATTGGCTCTGCTTTGCCCAATTTTGCCCTGCAAGTCGGAGTTGTGGCTCTGATGGTGTTCCTGTTTCGCCTTGAGCAGCGCGCCGAGGCTCGATCGCCTAAGTCGAAGTAACAAAAATTTATAAATAGACACAAAAATATATCTGAGGCAAAGAAAAGTTATAAAGATAAAGAAATTATTACGAAAGCCTGGAAAGCGATCGATCCCTGTAATGATGAAGAAGTTGGTTGAATTGGGGTCAGCAAATTTAAAGACCCTAATCATAAACCGTTTCTAACTCGTTCAATTGGGGTCAGCTTGGATAAAGACCCTAAATATACAAAACAAATTTAAGCCCAGCGCCAGCCTTCAATTAGAGAAGAGTTGGCGCTTGGTGTTTTTGTGGGAATCTGGGATTGGGCTTCGGGGAAATTGGGGAAAATTCAAGTCTCGATCGAGTTTTGTGTAAATTTTATGTTTGATTTTATACTTAAGTGTTGGGACGATCGCATCCCGAAGGCGTTTCCCGAACCAATTTGCCAGTGCAGTAACTAATTAGATGTGCCAAAGTCGAAGTACAAAAAGATGTTGGGAGATTTTACTATGGGGCGGTCATTTTTCAAAGGGCGGTGGACGTTATTTGTAGCAGCGGGTGCGGGAATTCTATTTCACAGCAGTGCGGCGGTGGCCTCTGAAAAGGTAGTGATCAAATATAGTGTGATTCGGATGACTCTACCAGTCAGCGAATTAGAAATTTTCGCAGAAACTGGGAAAATGTCGCCCGGGTTAGAAATGTTGCTGGGAAAGGCAAAAAAAGACCCCGAAACACTACGCCGTTATCTGACCAGGCCGGTTAAAGTCAATCCAAGGTTTTTGGATCGGACGCTGAATAGTAAAGTTGGAGAAGTGATTCTTGATGAGGTTGGTCAGGTAATTCGGACTCCTTCTGGGAATGCAAATCGAGAAGCTTTGCGATCGGCCTTGGTGCTATCTGCAACTAATGATAACGAGATTACGTTGCTGGAAACAATGAAGAATTATCCGACTCCAGAAGTTTACGTTGAGGGCGATCGCTTAATTGAAGCTTATGGCAAACTTGTAGTTTTGTCAGAACAATTGGGCGGCGTTTCAGAACGGCTCCAAGACATTTTGAACAAGATTCGCCTACCTAAATTGTAGAGGTTTTTGTCAACAGCGGTTGATTCGGGCGATCGATCCCAGAATGTCTCTGAACCTGAATCAATTACAGCAGAGTCACATTTTATTTGTATAAAACTTGCCAGATTTTAACTTGAGTGTCAGACAATTCTCAGGATAAATGTTCGAGAATTTACAAAAAGATTAACTAAGTATCCGTATTTTTACTGACAAAAGTATTTTGATTATAAAAATAGGGGCAAGAGCTTCTGTATCCCCCATAAACTGAAATATAATTGGGTGGACATTGCAGATTATCTATCTTAAGATAAAGAAACCTTCTCAAAGTAAGGTGCTTGCAAAAAAATAGCTAGTTAGTAGTAAACTCGTGCTATGGCCGATGCCACGCAACGCATTTCCTAAAACTCTTGACCCAAAAAAGTTGAAAAAAAAACGGTGAGAGACTGTATTAAATTAACAGCACCTCAAATCCAATAAAATCGTACTTATCTGGGCAGTACACTTTCACTCACTCGACTCTATTTACTGTATAAAACTAGTAACATGAACAACAATCCTATTCGTTCAAAAGATCGTTTCTTGGTTTTTGGTTCTCCAGCAATCGAAGACGCTGAAATTCAAGAAGTGGTGTCAACTATGAAAACAGGTTGGTTGGGTACAGGCCCGAAAGTCATGACTTTTGAAAATGACTTCAAAGCTTACAAGGGTTCCGAGTACGCGATTGCAGTCAATTCCTGTACAGCGGGACTGCACTTGAGCATCCTCGCTGCTTCCTTAAAACCTGGCGATGAAGTCATTACTACTCCGATGACTTTTTGCGCTACAGTTAATGCGATTATTCACGCAGGCGCAACACCGGTACTGGCGGATGTCGATCCGGTGACAATGAATATTGACCCGGCTCAAGTCGAAGCTAAAATAACTTCAAAAACTAAAGCAATTTTGCCGGTTCACTTCGCCGGTCGTCCCTGCGATATGGATGCGCTTTGCGAGATTGCTCAACGCCACAACTTAAAATTAATTGAAGACTGTGCTCACGCGATCGAAACCGAGTACAAGGGAAAGAAAGCAGGCACTTTTGGCGACTTTGGATGTTTCAGCTTTTATGTCACCAAAAACATCACCACGGGCGAAGGAGGCATGATTCTGGCCCGCGCTCAAGCAGACGCTGACAGGCTGAAAATTTTGGCACTCCACGGTATGAGCAAAGATGCTTGGAAGCGCTTCGGCGATTCAGGTTACAAGCATTACCAAGTGGTGGAAGTCGGTTTTAAATACAACATGATGGATCTGCAAGCTGCGATCGGCATTCATCAATTAAAACGAGTCACCCCCTATTGGCAGCGGCGGGAGCAAATTTGGCAGCGCTACAACGAAGCATTTGCGGATCTGCCAATTACTTTGCCTGCGAGCCCCGAACCGGATACAATTCACGCTTATCACCTCTACACAATTCTGGTAGATGAAGCCAAAGCAGGAATCAGCCGGGATGAGTTTCTCAACGCTATCAATGCTGAAAATATCGGTGTCGGCGTACATTACATGAGTATGCCGGAACATCCTATCTATCAAGAAATGTTTGGATGGCAGCCGAAAGACTATCCAAATGCTAGCTACATCGGACTGCATACAATTAGCTTGCCGATTTCGGCAAAATTAACAGATGCAGATGTGGAAGATGTAATTGCTGGTGTTAAAAAATGTTTGGCGATCGGCAAAACTAAGAATCCAGTTTTGGCAACAGCAGGCTAAAGTCCTGAAATAAATTGTCACTCAAATATCCTAGCTGTTTTTTAACCAAAGCAGCTAGGATATTTTTTTGCTCCACAACACCTTTTGCAAAGGTAACGCTCTAGCAACCTTCTCGATTCCACCGGACGTTTTTAATTGCTCAAACCATTGATTGTATTGTATTTACCTTCTCATATCAATTCCGGCTGCGCCGGAATGA
Source organism: Microcoleus sp. CAN_BIN18 (assembly GCA_026786085.1). Taxonomy (GTDB): domain Bacteria; phylum Cyanobacteriota; class Cyanobacteriia; order Cyanobacteriales; family Microcoleaceae; genus Microcoleus. The sequence goes on from JAJAYT010000455.1 coordinate 8,158, forward strand.
TATAGAGGATACGGCAGTGCCGTGTCCCTACCTCGATTAATTGTAGGGATACGGCAGTGCCGTGTCCTGATTTCCGGTGATATTAATTCCGATGCAACCGGAATTGATATCATTTCCCTTCCTCTTCCGACTTCCATTTCTCTTCTTGCTTCCATCCGTTACATCCTGTACATTGCTTGTTGGCGAACTTCGTTCTTCCTTGTTCTTTCTGCTATACCAAATCCGGGTTTAATAGCTGGTCAATGGATTTGAAATTTGAGATTTTAGATGCTACAAAAGCGGGCTGTACTTTTATTTGTGCGATCGGATGTCCAGTTGAGTGAGACCCGATCGGCAGCCACGATCCGGGAGTTTGTACCCTCAATGTTCTCGATCGGTAACTTTAGTACGTAATATCCCGGAGGAGTGTATGTGTAGCAGCAGTTTTAATCCCTAAGTTATCTAAAAAGCTAAAACCCTTTATTTACTTAGATGCTAGACATGATTAATTTTTTTGATAGGTTTGTGATGCTACTTTTCAATAATTTTAAGCGAAAATACATAGTTGATTTTCAGGGCCTTGTCAGTGATAACACTTAAATGTTATCGTTTTATCATACGATTGTTTTCAAGTTAGTGTATCTGTTTTTAAGTCAAATGAAACTGGTCTCCAAACGGAGCCTCCCTTTTATATGCCGTTGTCTATAAAACAGCAGGAAAACTGTAATTAACTCAAGAGGAATCTCATGTTAAAACTGAGTGCTTTATTCCCCATACATTGCAACGACCGAGCCATCAGCCACGTATTTTTATCAGTGTGCAAAGAATGGCAAAACTCCGAGCTGAAGGCTCGCATGGTTGTCCCGAGTTGCGATCGCTCGTGCCGCGACTCCAATCTGATTGAAGCAATTCCCTCATTTCTGGCAAAACTGTACTACAGCAGCCATAGTCTTCCCCAAATTAAGGCAGAGAAACGTTTTCTCAAAGATATCAAAAAATTTGATGTTGCCTACTTGTGGCCCGGCACCTCAGTCGATACGGTAAAAAGTGTTCACAATCACAGCAAGCCGATTTTTTTGGAGCGAGTTAATAGTTATCAAAAACAAGCTAAGAGTATCCTTGACGATGCTTACTCTCGCTTGGGATTGGAACCTCAACACCTAATTACCTCAGAAAAAATTCAGAACGAACAGGAAAAACTCAAGGTAGTTGACTTTCTGTTTTGTCCTAGCCCGGCAGTAGTAAAATCGTTTCAAGAAGCCGGAGTTCCTGAAGAGAAACTGCTGTTAACGACTGAAGGTTGGTCGCCTGAGCGTTTCCCCAATTATCAATCCCGCAAACCGCCAACAGAGGAAGTTAACGTCCTGTTTCTCGGTTTTGCCTGCGTCCGTAAAGGGGCTCACCTACTCTTGCAGGCTTGGGAGCGAGCAGGGATTAAGGGAAAGCTGACAATTTTTGGCGAGCTCGAACCGGCGATCGCCCAAAGTTGCAGCCATTTGCTGAAACGTCCTGATGTAGTTCACTTTGATTATGCCTTGGACTACAGTTCTGCCTATCGCCAAGCTGACTTTTTTGCCTTTCCCAGTCTGGAGGAAGGTAGCGCACTCGTGATCTATGAAGCAATGGGTCATGGTTTGCCCATTCTCACTTCGCCGATGGGAGGAGGCGGTATTGTGCGTGATGGTATTGACGGCATAATTCTCGATCCCTACGATACTGACGCCTGGGTAGAGGGACTACGAAAACTATCTAATTCTCCTGAGTTGCGCGCTCAGATGGGAGCCTCCGCCCGCAAGCGAGCTTTGGAGTTGACTTGGCCGCAAGTTGCAGCTAGGCGCGGAGAGCAGATTCGGCAAAAAATTAACACAAAATGAAAACTAAATAAGCTGTTGCACATTTAAATTGTATATTTAGGGCGGGCGGGACACCCCACAAGAGTTTAATTTTTTTTGATATGCAATTTAAATACAGAACAGCTTAGGACTGGACTGACGAAGAGTCGCGATTGGCTAAAGTCTTTAAAAAACGACTCTTCGTCCTCACTACTTGCCTGATGATGGTTATATGACAGGAGTAGATATAAGTCCTACTCAAGTTTAATTAGAGCCACCTAATTATTAACTTTGTTTTGAGTTGTAGGATTCAGAAGCCAGCCGTTGTTCAAACAACCACTGTTTGCTTTCAGGGGTATCATCCAGCCAGCGATCGATCAATTCCGCCCATTTGACAGACAAGCGCAACTCATACCAGGTTGAGTGAGAAGCAACAGAAATATTGTGATAAAGTGCTGAATCCGAAATTAGTTTTTCCAGACATTCCGCTAAAGCCACAGAGTTCCCCGCCTCAAAAATCATAGAATTAACGCCGTGCTTCAAGTGAGTTTTAAACATCGGGTGATCCGAAGCTACGATCGGGGTTCTAGTGCGCAAAGCGTGCTGAATTGTTAGGGGAAAGCCTTCGGGATATTCGTGTCTGCTAGTAACTAAGACCACATCAGAGTCTCTCATCTTATCTTCTAAAGTCGAAGTTGCTATCATCCCCAAAAATTCTACAGAATCTTTAATTTGCAACTCTTCGACTCGTTTGGCAAAAAACTCTTCTTCGCCTTCACCTGCCATTTTTAAGTCAACTGATATATGCCGCTCTCTTAACTTTGCTACCGCTTCTAAGATATCGCCAACTCCCTTACTTTGGACTAACGCGCCAGCGTAAAATAGTTTCAAAGTATTGAGGCCTGTAGGGAATTCTTTCGGCAACAAAGAGCCTGGATTGGTCTCTAATAGAAAGTCCCACGGAATTATTTTATCTGGTTTTACTCCAATTTCTTTGAACAATAAAGATGAAGTGATGCCGTAAGTCCCAACCCATTCTATTTGCTCGTTATTCAACAACTTAGCGAAGAAATAGTTACGGATTTTATTTCGCCAAGTTTTTGTTACAATAGATTCGGCAAATACAGCGATGGTTCTAATTTTAGTTTTAATTGCCCACTTAAAAACGTCTGGAACAATCGCCCGCATGACTAAATGAGTCGGATTTTGCTGGGCAATTAACTGGATCAATTTTTGGGAATTAATTTTGTTAGTAAATCCACAACCGATCGCCCGCACGCCATTTTCTAGAACCACATCTTCAAATTCTGGTGTCATGCAGCAAATAACCGTTACTGACTCTGACTCCGCTCGTTTCCGCATCTCGGTAACGGCATCAACAGAATATTTTTGAGCGTAGTAGTTTTCGATTCCTTCCTTGGCCAAGCGATGAAAAGCTTCTGCATAATCGCCCGCATACTGAACTATGACTAAACGCATTTTCCTAAACTCTGATTGTATAGTTTTAATAAGACTGACGGTACAAAAGACTTATAATCAGTTTGATTTGGGGTGGTTGGATATATCGCCACTCTCGGACTGTTAATTTTCTTTTGCTTCAGTCTTATTATAAAGAGTTTTGGAAACAGGCACATCAATAGATAGCAGCCGCAGTCGCTTTGGATGGGGCTTTCAGGCTAATTTTTTCTTAATTTTTCTGACAGTGTATTGCCAAATGCCGGAGAATTAATTCCAATTCAATAAGTAGAAATACTATCCCCTGCAATTTGATCTCCGAAGTTGCGATCTGCACTCACTTTCGGCACTCGTTTAGCATATTGGAGGGGATATCGGCATGATTTACTTCTAAAATTTACAAACCTTGACAATATTTGGTTTGAGGGCGCTCAGTAAGCCAAAGTTTCTAAAGTTTCCCGCAGATAGGAGCGAACCTGCTGATCGAGCGTGGCATTTTGGTGCTGACGCTCAAAATTGAGTTCTAGCTGCCAGCGTTGAAATCCTGAACTTGCGCCGATCGCCGATTTGAGACTGCCCCAGATTTCAGAATCTTCGCACAGCTCGATCGGCTCTGCGGCTTGAGGTGGTTGTGCGATCGGTAAATAATTCGCCATATTGTGATACCTCTGTTTTAATCCCCTATTAGGATTTAAAGCTTACCTTGACTCTCTCTATTATAGATTCTTCTTTCCAAATAGCCAATATAAAATATCCACAACCTGTAATTAACAATTAAATATTAATATTATTAATAATCTTAATCACAGGCAAAAACTAGCTATTTTTTTTAGAGCATATATCTGTCTTAAATAAAGTAGCTTAAATTACATTTATCTCAATTTTAATTTTTTGATTTCACTTTTCGAGGGATTGTTCGGGTAGCGATGTAGGCAGGTTGGTGTCTGCGGGTTTTGGGTTGACAAGACTACCGGATGCCGGGCCGATTGACTCTGCGGGTACAGCAGCAGTGGCAGTTGTTTCGCCCGCAAAAGTCGGCAAAAGTCGATCGACTTGCCAAGGGGCGATCGTAAAATCATGCCGAATTTCTTCTAAAACATAAGGCTTTGTTGCTGCAAATTCCGATTCCGGCATCAGCAAAACCGCCATAACACCAGCAGACACCTGCAAAAACAAATTGCTAGCTAAAAAAGCCGCAACTGCCAACAACAATCCAGCCCACCGCCAGGAAGGAGGAAACGGAGCCACCCCAGCAGCCAGGGGAGCCAATCGGTAGAGCTGCCACAAAATTACTGCTAGCAAAACAGCGACAAAAAGAGCAAGTCCTTGATTTAACTTAGTTTTAAACCGAGTCAGAATCTGCTGCTGTGAAGGTGTTAAATTCTGTGGTTTTACCGCCACAACTAAAATACTAAAAATGTAAAAAGGGCGGAACAACTGCATCCAAAGCACAGGAGCAATACCTGCTACAGCCACTAAAAACACTTCTAACCAGACAGGGAGCATGGGAGAACCCACTGCGAGTCCCAGCAAGCACAGTCCCAAGAAAATTGGCACTGTAGCCACCCCAGAAAGGTGAATCCACAAAAAAGGATCTGACCAAAAAGAACGCATATCGATTGGATCTTTAAGATTTGAGATTTTGGATTGAGGATTTAAAGAGTGAAACTTTAAAACTCAAGGCAGGTTAATTAACCTGCCTTGAGTCCAAGATCCACAATTCAGAATCCAAAATTATGCCGAGAGAGTTCGGCGCTTAGTAACCATCCGGTAGGCTTCAATAGTATCGCCATCCGCCCAGTCGCTAAACCCACTCAAGGAAATACCGCATTCAAAGCCAGTATTGACTTCCTTGGCATCTTCCTTCATCCGTTTGAGGGAGTCGAGGACACCTTCGTAAACGACATTGTTACCCCGGCGCACCCGCACCTTACAGTTACGGATGACTTTGCCAGAGAGTACCATACATCCAGCGACAGCCCCACGACCGATCGCGAAGACAGCACGCACTTCCACCTGACCCAGAGGTTCTTCCACCAGTTCAGGTTCCAGCAGGCCTTCCATCGCCCCTTGAATATCATCCAAGAGGTTGTAGATGATGCTATATTCCCGCACGTCTACCCCTGCTTGATCGGCCGCTTGGCGAGCGCCGGTGGCGAGATTAGTATTGAACCCGACAATCACAGCATTACTGGCGGCTGCGAGGTCAATGTCGGTTTCTGTGACTTCCCCAGGAGCAGATAGCAGCAGTCGGAGTTGAACTTCTTTTTGAGGAAGTTGAGTCAGAGCGCCGACAATTGCTTCGAGGGAGCCTTGGACATCTGCCTTCAAGATTAAGTTGAGTTCCTTAAGAACACCTTCCTTAGCTTGTTGAGAGAAGCCACTGAGGCTGATCCTACCACCTTGCAATATACGTGAATCTCGTTGGGATGTAGCTCTGGCATCGGCGATCGCCGCAGCTTCTTTTTCGTTCGCGAAGACATCGAATTCATCTCCGGCGCGAGGTACATCCCGCAGCCCCAGCACTTCCACCGCAAAGGATGGAGTTGCTTGTTTTACGTGTTCGCCGCGATCGTCGATCATAGCCCGCACCTTACCCAAAGCCGAGCCTGCGACCACAATATCGCCCACCCGCAGAGTACCGTTCTGCACCAGCAAAGTTGCCACAGGCCCCCTTGCCTTATCGAGGTGAGCTTCAATCACCGTACCCTTAGCCGCGCGGTTCGGGTTAGCGTTGAGGTCTTCCATTTCCGCGACGGTCAAGATCATTTCCAACAGCATATCGAGATTTTCGCCTCGGATCGCGCTGACAGGAACCATCGTAATATCACCGCCCCAGTCATCGGCAACCAAGCCGTACTCTGTCAACTCTTGTTTGACTCGTTCCGGCTGAGCGCCTTCCTTATCAATTTTATTGATCGCCACAACAATTGGCACTTTAGCCGCTTTCGCGTGACTGATAGCTTCAATTGTTTGTGGACGCACACCGTCATCGGCCGCTACCACCAAGATCGCGATATCTGTCACCCGCGTTCCACGAGCCCGCATTGCTGTAAAGGCTTCGTGACCGGGCGTATCCAAAAATACAACCTGCTGGCTCTTGCCTTCGTGTACCACATCCACGTGATAAGCACCGATGTGCTGGGTAATACCCCCAGCTTCTCCTTGAGCAACCTTGGTTTTGCGGATCGAGTCGAGCAAGGTAGTTTTACCGTGATCGACGTGACCCATAATCGTTACTACTGGTGGACGGCGTTGGAGGTATTCCATATCTGTGGCGTCCAGCATCTCGATCACTTTGAGGGCTGGGGCTACTTTTTCAGGGGTTTCTACCTCTATGCCCATTTCTTCAGCTACGATTCTCACCGCTGCAATATCCAGGGTTTCGGTAATGTTGACCGCAATCCCTTTAGAGAAGAGCCGCTTGATAATTTCCGTTTCGGGAACAGCCAAAGTACCTGCGAGTTCCTGAACGGTCATCGGCCTGCTAAGCATCAGTGTTTCAGGACGTTCTACCTTAGCTTCGACTGTTTTGCCACGGCTACCGCGTCCGCCTGAAGAACCAGACGAGCTTTTATCGTGAGAAGGGCCCGGTCTCTTATTTTTGCCACTACTTCCGGGTGCGCCCGGAGTTGGTGTTGATTTTGGTGCTGCTTGTGTCTTCGCCTTAGCAGGGCGGGCTAGGGACAGACTGACCGTGACTGGTGCTGGCATATCCAAGCCATTTTCTAAGTCATCGTCATCCTCATCTATGGGTTTGAGGCGACGTTGTTTGAGTTTGGCAGCCTTGGCAGCCTTGGCAGCATCTGAGTTTTCGTCGTCGTCTTCTTCCCAAATGGCCGAAGTCTTTTTGGCAGGACGAGGGAGGGAGGGCCTTTCGAGGAGAAGAATCCCGGAGTCCGGCGTATTATCTTCTTCATTGTCATCAGTGTCATCCCCTGCGGCTCCGGTGTCGCCACCACGGCTACGCAGCCCGGTAGCTGACGTTGCGGGGGCTAGACTCCGGCGCGGGCCACCACCTGGCTGGGGTCGATCGGCAAGTTGAGTCCTGACTGGCCCACCACCTGGTCGGGGTGTGCGCCCGTCGCGAGATTCGGTACCTCCCGGTGCGGGTCTGCTAGGACGGCTGGGTTTAGCCGGCGCTTCCAGATTTTGTGCCTGCTCTGATAGCTCTTGCTCAGTTCTGGCAAGTTTGAGTACCGGCTTATTTCCCAGATTTTGTGTGCTACGCGTCGCCGACTCCGACGCCCCTCTGACTGGTGGCGAAGTGAGTTTTGCCCCGGGCGGCGCTGGAGGTGCGACTGGCGGGCGTTGCGTGCGTTCGGGAGCCTTTTCTGACGGCGGTTGAAGTGCCGCAGGTGCCTGAGCGCCGATCGTACCTACTACTTCTGAGACTACTTCTGAGACTGTTTCTGAGACTGTTTCTGAGACTGTTTCTGAGACTGTTTCTGACGGAGCCGCCGAGACAGCGACATTTGACTTCGAAAGTACAGGTCGATTGATATTTGGTTTAGCTGGAGACTGGAGTTGTTGTTGAGTGGCGGGCGATTTGGGAGGAGTTGCCACGGTGGCCCCAGGCTGGGTTTTTTGCTCCTCATTGCCCGCGGGCTGGGACGAGGCACCAGCCGGCCGTACTTTTGGACTGCGTATTTCTAAAATTTGCTGCTTTTTTTGTTGGTCGTTAGGGTGAGGGCCAGATTCTCTAGATGGGGCTGCTGCTCTTTCGGGAGGAGCTGGCTTGCCGGGGGAAGAGTGGCTGCTGGCTACGTATTTTTCCGCTGTTTTGCGAATGCGTTCTGCTTCAGATTCTGTAATTGTGCTGCTGTGGCTCTTCACTGAAATATTGAGCCGTTCGCAAACTGCCAAGATGTCTTTATTATCCAAATTTAGTTCCCGTGATAATTCGTAAATTCTTACTTTGCCGTTGTTCATCCACTCTGCCCTCTTTTGTGCCAACCAGTTTTTACATTGTGATTTTTTGTTCTAATGACGACATCATTCGCTGTGATTGATTCAGTGTCAGGAATCGGGGTTTTGGTACTCGCTCAGCAATTTGATCTAAAAGATGGAACTGGCTGAACTCTGCGGTTGGAGAATTCTCAAGTCTTTTTAGGAACTTGGAACTCTCAAGTCTCAATTTTAGCAACAGCCACAAATCAAGCTTCAAGGTTTACCTTTCCACCTTGAGGATACCTCTGCTAGTACCCTACCCTTATCTAATCTGACACAAATCTTTCCAGACTGGTGGGCCGATCGGATTCGGGTTTTAGAGCTGGCGCTACGGGTAATTACTGGTAGCGCTGCCCGCGAGGGTTTATACAGTCGAGGCCGAACTATTGTCGCTTTTGGGAAGCGTTGAGCCACAGTCAGATGTCAAATCAGATGTGGCTAAACGCTGCCAAAGTGTTTGGTACAGTTCGTTAGATACAGGCGCTTTGAGCGATCGCCCCAGTCGATTTTTTTTCTGAGCTGCTTTGAGGCATTCTGCTTCCTGACAAAGGTAAGCGGAACGACCGAGGCCACGATCTAATTGTACCTGATGGGAAGGATAGACCCTGACTACTCGCCAAAAAGCTTCCTTAAGAGCTATTTTTCGACAACTTGCACAGCACCGGTAGTTCGGTTTCATCGGAGTCAGAGGGGGGAGAGTGGGAGAGTGGGAGTAGGGGACAAGTCCTCCTAGTCTCCCGTCAAGAAAATAAGAGTGAATGTCGCAGTTTTTAGACTGGGGCTTCAGTTTCTTCCGTGGTGGCTGCTTCATGTGCCTCAAATTCTGCGGTTTCCTCGTCGCCGTCGAAGCCTGATGCTTCGTCGTCTTCGTAGTAATCGCCTGCTTCTGCTTCGAGCCTAGTTGCTTCTGCTTCTAATTTGGTGTCTTCGGCGTCGCGATCGTACTTAGCAATATCTTTGATATCGATTTTCCAACCTGTCAAGCGGGCTGCCAGGCGCACGTTCTGACCTTCTTTGCCTATGGCAAGACTGAGTTGGTCTTCAGCCACCAAAATATGAGCTCGCCTGCCTTCTGGCGCAACCAAACGCACTTCATCTACTCTAGCTGGACTTAGGGCGTTCGCAATATAAGTTGCGGGATCGGGAGACCAACGGATTACGTCGATTTTTTCGCCACGCAATTCGTTGACTACTACCTGAATCCGCGATCCCCGCGCTCCGATGCAGGCTCCTACGGGGTCTACATCGCGATCGAGAG
>JAJAYT010000456.1 GCA_026786085.1 Microcoleus sp. CAN_BIN18
CCGATCGGTGCATAGCTTATCATACGATCGAGAATCGAGCCGAAAAACTCCCCGACGAAATCGCATCTAATTTACAAGGTTGGGTAGCAGGTTGCGATATTTGTCAAGATGTTTGTCCTTGGAATCAGCGATTTGCTAAACCAACAGATGTTGCAGAGTTTGAGCCTTATCCTGAAAACATAGCACCGACACTTGCAGAATTAGCCGAAATTTCTGATGAAGAATGGAACCGCAGATTTACCGCTTCAGCGCTGCGGCGAATTAAACCGCAAATGCTGCGACGGAATGCCAAAGCAAATCAAATTAATAGTCAGTAGTTAATAGTTATTAGTTATTGGTTATTGGTTATTGGTTATTGGTTATTGGTTAAGCTGTTGCGCATTTAAATTGGAAATTCTGGACGGGCTAGAAGCCCATCCCACAAGAGTTTTATTGATTTTTGATACACAATTTAAATGTAGAACAGCTTATTGGTTGTTTGTTATTGGTTATTTGTGATTGGTTATTTGTGATTGGTTATTTGTGATTGGTTATACTAAAACAGATTTAATAAATCGGGGAGCTAACAAAGAGTGTATTTTACGTTTGATTAGTAGGTAATATAGAAATGATGACCTATTTCTGAGTTTTTTTACTCAATGCTAAAAGTAATTATTTTTGATTTTGACGGTACTCTAGCAGATACGATTGATATTCTTCTGAATATAACTAATCGTTTGTCATCAGAATTAGGCTTTAAGTCTGCCACAAAAGAGGAACTCGCTCAACTGAGCAATTTAACTTCTTGGCAAATCCTGAGATATTCTGGCATTTCTATCTTCAAATTCCCGCTACTGATTAGAAAGTTGAAAGCAGAGTTGCGGAGTGAAATTCCCACTATTCAATTATTTGCGGGAATCAAAGAAGTTTTACTGGAGTTAACAAAACTTGGCTTTCAACTGGGTATCATCACCTCTAATTCAAGAGAAAATGTCTTAGCATTACTGGAAATTAACGGTTTGCAAGGCACTTTTACATTTATTTATTCTGGTTCAACTTTCGGGAAGCATAAAGTTATTAATAAATGGCTAAAAAAAGAGCATATAAATCCTGAAGAAGTCATTTATGTCGGAGATGAAACGCGAGATATAGACGCTGCTAGAAAAACTGGAATTAAGATAATTGCTGTAACTTGGGGTTTTAATTCTAAATCAGCTTTGGCTGCACAAAATCCCGATTTTTTGATTGAACGCCCCCAGGAATTGATCGAGATTATGAGTAATATGAGGTAAGAAAGAAAGTCGGCGGTTGAAACCGCGACTATACAAACGAAATCCGCCTCCGCGGATTGAAGAAAAAATTAATTTGTTAGTCTCCTTCGCCCCGTTTCAGTGCGGCTAAGACAGCTTGCTGGCTAACTGCTTGGTAGATTTTGGCAAAATGTTGCTTGAGTGCGTCTGATGCAGATGAGGATTTGGTAGCGGTTCCTTTGCCGTCTGTTGCGAGGGGAATTGGGCCTAAAATATCTAATACGGTTTCGCTGCTGGGCGGCGGCACAATTACTACTAAAGATGATTCTAGCTGCTGGTTGTATTCCCAAAAGCGATCGACCTTTGGCAATTTATCATTCGCAATAGGGGAATTTTCGCCCGATTTTAGCTGTGTATTCTCCTCTCCTTCGGTACCTCGTCTTTGGCGGAGTGCTGTCAGGATTTGCTCTTTGGTTCTGCCGCGCAGTTGAAAGAGTACGAATGGGTCTTCGCCAAAGCGATCGCCCAATAAGTAGTATACTGCACTGATGTGTTTGCAAGGATTTTTTGGGTCAGGACAGCTACAGCGGGCGTGAATATCGGACAAACTTAACGGAAATAGGGTTTTGCCAGCCGCTGCAAATACATCTTCAATATTGTGCGGCATTTCTCCTGCTAATAGTTTAGCCGAAAAAACCGCTCTTTGCGACATATTTTCAATCACATAATCCCAATCTTCATCGGTTAATGTATCGAGTTCTAAAGAAACTTGATATGGTTTGGGATCAGTTCCTTGAACTAGGGCAATTACTTCTTGGTTGGGAAATTTAATGCTGAGAACTTTACCTTCGCGCGCGTATTGCCAGCCACGTTCTAAACGCTTTTTGAAGCGGTAGGTATTGATTAAATCTAACCACTGTTGTGTCCACCATTCTCTGTCTATCATAAAACGCAATTATAAAACGATATTTTCTCCGCTCGACTCTCCCTGCAAAATGCCAATAATCGTCCGAGTTACAAACTCCAAATCCTGCGGCACTCGATGCAGCGGTATATATTCTACCACATGACGTGCTGCGCGATCGTACAGCCCAAATCGCCAAATTTCCCCCGTCGAAACCGCACCGTACAAAATCGGACTCTCACTTTCTATCCAGCCATCAACAGCAATTAATTCAACAGCAAGCTGAGTAAAACCTTTGGTCAAATCCGACTGTTTTGCTTCAATGACTAGAAGATTGCTCGGACTGGGAATATAGTAATCTAGGGAGCCTTTTAACCAATTGCTCACACTAATCGAATACTCAATATTAATTGAATAGTCAAATAAATCGCAAATCCGATCGAGCAACGGAAAAATTAATGCCTCCCGGCGGGCCTGTTCAGTGGTTGTATTCACCCGTTTCAGTCTGCGTCGCATACTCTCTGCTAGTTCGGGCAACCAATCTAATTCGCATTGCGTGTAAGGGAGATTTTCGCGATCGGTGCGCTCGATCGTGCAGCCCAAATCTGCTAAAATATCTTCAGGCGAAAAAGGCAAATCAAAATACTTGCTAAAGCTGTAAGACTCGTTTGGATCTAAAACCTTCGGCATGGTGTCGATCTCCTTACTGAAACAGTATGCCCATGTTACTGAAATTATTCTTCTGTTTCTATAATAGCATTGCGATCGAGAATTAGTAAATTCCGCAGTTGGTCTGTATCGAGTTCAGTCAGCCAGTTTTCGCCCGCACTGACTACTTGTTCGGCTAGAGCTTTCTTGCTTTCGATCATATCGTGAATTTTCTCCTCTAACGTGCCTGTACAGACAAATTTGTGTACTTGCACGTTCCGGGTTTGACCGATGCGAAATACCCGGTCAGTTGCTTGATTTTCTACTGCTGGATTCCACCACCTGTCATAGTGGAAAACATGAGTAGCCCGCGTTAAATTGAGACCAGTACCACCAGCTTTTAACGATAATATCATAATTGGTGGGCCTTGCGGATCGTGCTGGAAGCGATCGATCATTTCTTCCCGCTGCTGTTGCTTAATTCCGCCGTACAAAAACAAAACTTCTCGCCCTAAATGCTTTTCTAGATGGGGTTTCAGGAGTTTTCCCCACTCCGCAAATTGAGTGAAAACCAAAGCCCGATCGCCCTCAGCGACAACTTCTTCTAACATTTCCACCAACCGCTGCAATTTTCCCGATTCTTGGCTGTTAATGCTCAATTCCTTCGGCTTAGCTTCAGCGTTCACAAGAGC
>JAJAYT010000457.1 GCA_026786085.1 Microcoleus sp. CAN_BIN18
CTTGCTCGATATTGGCAGTCATGATGAGGTGTATTGAAAATGCTGGCTTATGCGATCGCTCTTTTGGTATCGAAAGGTCGATCGCAATTTTTAATAACTATTCTTCCTCTCCTAAAATCTCTGGAAGATCGCGCGCAGCATGGAGTAGCCTCACAATCTCAATATATTCATCCCTTTCTACATAAAAAATTAAATGCTTGTTAAATCCCCTGATAGCCCACTTCCGCAAACCAACCAGACGCGGATTTTCAATATTATAAAGGCTACCAATACCAGGCATTTGTGCTAATTGTGAGAAAGTTTGCCTTGCCGCATCAAAGAATCTCAACGCCGCATCAAAATTATTGGCAGCGATATAGGCAAACTGTTCATCCAGGTCAAAACTAGCCCTTGGTCTAATTACAATTCGTCTGGTCATGTCTTTGAATTGCGGACTTTTTCAACAAGTTCAGTGCGTTTTTGTTCCCACCACTCATCCGTAATCTCAATAGATTCACCGCTATCTAAACCTTCCAATAGTAATGTCTCAAGTTGTATTTTTGCCACTCGTTCTAATTCTTGACGAATCAAGTGTCGGATGTATTCGCTAGTGGTACTGTAGCCACCTTTGGCAACCTGTTCGCTGATAAAGTCCCGCATCGATTCGGGCAGCGAGATGTTGAGTGTTGTCATAGTTTGTAAACCTTTACATCTCTAACTATTCAAGTATGGCAAATATTGTCAATTTTTGTCAACTGCTGTTTAAGCTAAGCTAGGTAAGGCGATCGCACTTTGTGCCATCGAAAGGTCGAGATCCCTTTACGACTTTTTCACGGGCGAAGGGCGATCCTCTTCGTTGGCGTAGCCCCCGTAGGGGCGGGCTTCGCTAACGCTCTTTTAGTATCCAAAGGTCGATCGCCATTTACAACTTTTTCACTCTTAGGCGGGCGATCACCTTTTTGATATAAGCGATCGCCCTCACAAAAACTCGCTATCTCCCAGACAAAGAACGCGCCAACTCTAAAACTTGTTTCTGACGTTCGTCTGACAAACGTCCAACCATCCCAGCTAATAGCTCAGATACAGACAACCAACGCCTTTCTTTCGACTTCCAAACAACTAAAAACTGCTCAGTAGACAGAGTACACAAAGCTATCGTTTCGCCACAGCGATCGCTAAATTCTATCTCGTAATTTCCATCAGCATAACAATCTACAATTGCCCCTCTAACACCTACGTGCAAATTAGATTCAGGCAAGGTCACTAACAATTCGATTACATCAAATAATTCTGGCACGATCGCGCTCACCTCCGAACGAATAGTGTTAAATGACTAATGACTAATGACTGCTGACTAATGACTGCTAATTAATGACTACCACTGCGGTTCGGAAGCCATCAAAGCAGTTGCAGCCTCGCTCGGTAAGGGCTTAGCAAAAAAATAACCTTGGCCGTATTCGCAGCCGATCGCCCTTAACCTACTTAATTGTGCCGCCGTCTCCACACCCTCAGCAATCACATCCATCCCCAAAGCGTGCGCCAGCGCCACAATCGTCCGCACGATCGCCACATTCTCTCCCTCGCTTTCCAGTTCCATCCGCCCCACAAACGACTTATCAACCTTCAAAGTATCCGTAGGAAACCGACTCAAATAACTCAACGACGAATAACCAGTCCCAAAATCATCAATTCCCAACTTGACATTTAACGCTTTCATCTGCTTTAAAACCGCGATCGCCGACTCCACATCATCCATCACCACACTCTCAGTAATCTCCAACTTCAGACTCTCGGCACTCAAACCCGTTGCTCCCAAAATAGCCTGAATGCGATCGACCAAATCCGGTTGAGCAAACTGCTTCCCCGACAAATTTACACTCATAATCAAAGGGCGATCGAAATCAAACATTCCCTCCCACAGCCGCAACTGCCGGCAAGCCTCCTCCAGCACCCACTCACCCAGCGGCACAATCGCCCCCGTTTCCTCAGCAACCGGAATAAACTTGATCGGCGAAATCAAGCCCCGCAGCGGGTGCTGCCAGCGTACCAAAGCCTCAAACCCAATAATTTTCCCGCTTGCCAAACACACAAACGGCTGGTAATGCAGCAAAAACTCCCGACGCTTTAGCGCCATCCGCAAATCCGTCTCCAACTGCAACCTCTCCACCGCCAAATCGTGCATCGAAGCATTAAACACTTGATGCCTTCCCGTGCCCAAAGCCTTCGCCCGATACATCGCCGTGTGCGCGTCTCTGAGCAAGTGTTCCGGCTGTTCCCGGGCGGCCGCAGGTTCACCGCCTACGGCAATCCCAATACTTGCAGTCACAAATACCTCCTGCCCTTTCAAATCAAAGGGCACAATTAAAGCTTGGTGAATACGATCGGCCAAATCAACAGCATGGCCAACATCAATATTCCTCGCCAAAATCGCAAAATCGTCGCCGCCCACCCGCGCCACAGTATCCCGGGAGCCAACAATCGCCCTCAGCCGCAGCACTACGGACATCAGCAGTTGATCTCCCACCAAATGACCCAAAGAATCATTAATTACCTTGAACCTGTCTAAATCCAAAAACAGCACCGCAAACAGATAACTGGGACGGCCCTTAGTATTGACGATCGCCCGCCCCAAGGACTCTACAAACAAATCCCGATTCGGCAAACCCGTCAGAGAGTCGTGAAAAGCATCGTAAAGCTTCCTGTAAGCGCTGACACCCACACCAGTCATCACCAAACTCAAAGCCGGCGACACTAGCGGCACCCATCCACCGAGAGTAAAAATCGCAAAACTCATCCCGAACAGCCCCATCAATGCCACACCCCCAACCAATCCCGCCCTCGCCGGGTGCACAATCCGCCAAGCCACAACCCCGCCAACCACCGCCCAACCACCGTTCCACAAAATTTCTGCCCATTCCGGCCACATCCAAAAGAGCGATCGCCCCTGCAAAACCGCACTCAATATTTGGCTGAGCATTTGCGCGTGCAGCAGCACCCCCGGCATTTTCGGACTTTCCTTTTTAATCGGACTGTAGGGCGTTAGAAACACGTCTCTGGTACTCGGTGCCGTCGTCCCAATCAGCACGATTTTGTCCTTTACCCAGCTTGGATCAATTTCCCCGTTCAATACCTGCCTGATACTGACTTGTCGCGCCACCTGCTTGCCAGAACGGTATTTGAGCAGAATTTGGTAGCCTCTGGTATCGAGATTTGCATAGCCGCCGCTGTCAGATTTTAAAGGCACAAATTCTGCTTTTCCCCAGTTGATTTGGTGGGGATTGACAGGGCTATTTTTCTGCTGCACTCTGTCTTTGAGATACAGCAAAGCTACTTGCAAAGAAAACGAGGAAGCAGTTTTCTTGTCTGGTTGCGAGACTGAAAGCAAATTGCGGCGCACCACGCCGTCAGTGTCGAGCACGAAGTCGTTAAAACCGACCCGATCCGGCGGTATCCCCGGCGGCGCAGGCACTCCCGGACTTTCTGCATCGCTCATTTTGACGATCGCCACCACATTCGGCGCTTTCAGTTGAGTCAGCAATTCTTGGTGTCCCGGCGCTTGAGGCAAATCCCGGTACAAGTCCAAACCGATGACTTTTGGCTGGTATTTTTGGAGTTTTGTCAAGGTTTGGGCGATCGCCCCGTCAGAAATCGGAAATCTTCCCAAAGCTTGAA
>JAJAYT010000458.1 GCA_026786085.1 Microcoleus sp. CAN_BIN18
CCAATAACCAATAACCAATAACCAATAACCAATAACCAATAACCAATAACCAATAACCAATTACCAATTACCAATTATCTAAATGAAAGATTTCCTAAAATATACTTGTGCAAGTTTGCTGGGAACCTTCCTCGGACTGTTGCTGCTGGGCGGCGTTGGATTGGGGGGACTGGTACTGTTAATTGCTGTCGCGTCATCATCGTCTAAAGATTCAGGGCCGCAAGTTAAAGATAAGTCTGTATTGGTATTAGACCTTTCTTTAAATATCACGGACAGCAAACCAAGTCGCAGCACTAGCGCGGCGATTCAAGAAGCGCTTTCGGACGAGTCCGGCGATGCTGTGACGCTGCGGACTGTTTTAGATGCGATCGAATCTGCGAAAAAAGACCCGAAAATCGTTGGGATGTATCTCGAAGGTAGTTCGGATTCCAGCAGCAGCGGGTTTGCTAATCTCAAGGAAGTTCGATCTGCCTTACAGGCTTTCCGAGATGCCAAAAAACCCATTATTGCTTACCAAATGGACTGGAACGAGCGAGATTATTACCTCGGTTCAGTTGCTAACACAATTGCTATCAATCCCTACGGTTCTTTAGAAATCAACGGTTTTAGCAGTCAGGCAATGTTTTGGACTGGTGCTTTGGAAAAATACGGCGTGGGAGTGCAAGTGACTCGCGTTGGCAAATACAAGTCAGCCGTTGAACCATTTTTGCTCAAAAAAATGAGTCCAGAAAATCGCCAGCAAACTCAAAAGTTGCTCGGAGATATTTGGGGCGAATACCTGAAAACTGTCGGGCCAAGCCGTAAATTGACCGTTCCCCAACTGCAAGCGGTGGCAAATCAGGGCGGAACTTTGATGGCTGATGAAGCTCTCAAAAGCAAGTTAGTTGATAAAGTTGTCTACTTTGACGAAATTGCGATCGAACTTAAGAAACTGACAGGAACTGATGCAGAAAACAAATCTTTCAAGCAAATTAGTTTAAAAAACTACGCGAGAATTGCTGAGAATAAAAACTCAACTCGCGCTAACAAGAAAAATCAGATTGCTGTCCTTTACGCTGAAGGTGAAATTGTAGACGGGGAAGGTGGCCCGACTCAAGTAGGCGGCGATCGCATCGCTCAAGAAATGCGGAAAATCCGAGAAGATGACGACGTAAAAGCCGTAGTTTTGCGCGTCAACAGTCCTGGAGGTAGCGTCACGGCATCGGAAGTCATCGGGCGCGAAGTCGCGCTGACGGGCAAAAAGAAGCCAGTTATCGTTTCGATGGGAAATTTAGCAGCATCCGGCGGCTATTGGATTTCGATGGGTTCTAGTAAAATCTTTGCCGAAGCAAATACGATTACCGGTTCGATCGGCGTTTTTGGAATGTTATTCAACGCCGAAAAGTTGGCTGCTAACAACGGCATAACTTGGGACGTGGTGAAAACCGCGCGTTTTGCGGATATTAACACGGTTTCCCGCCCCAAAAATCCTCAAGAATTGGCGAATATTCAGAGGATAGTCGATCGCATTTACGATCGATTTATCACCAAAGTCGCCGACTCCCGCAAACTACCGAAAAACAAAGTGCAAGAAATTGCTCAAGGCAGAGTTTGGTCTGGTACCGCTGCGAAACAGTTGGGTTTAGTCGATGAAATTGGTGGCCTAGAAGATGCGATCAGAGCCGCAGCCAAGCAAGCTAAACTTGGCGACGATTGGCACTTGGAAGAATATCCAAAACGTCGCAGTTTCGAGGAGCAAATTTTGGAAAGACTTTCAGGCGTTCGCGTTTTGAAACCAGCCACCAAACTCGATCCGCTGACGGCAGAAGTTAAGAAAATGCAGGATGAATTGGCTGTGATTAAGTCGATGAACGACCCCCAAGGAGTTTACGTTCGCTTACCTTTCGACTTGCGGATTAATTAACTTTAATCTTCAACCCGCGGAGGCGGGTTTTGTTTGTGTAGTTGGGGTTTCAACCGGCGAGTCCGATGATATAAACCAGGTTCGTAGTGTGGACTTTAGTCCTCTGTCGGATGCGGACTAAAGTCCTCACTACGAACCAATCTTATTATGGCCGCAGCGGGGTTTATTAACTGAAAAACCCGGTTTCTTCAAGAAACCGGGTTTATGAATACCCTAAAAGTTTACGGACTGGGAATTGGCAATATTTATTATGCTGCACGCTGAGTCAACAATCCCCAGATGAAGAGTACCACGATCGCACCGATGACGGCAAAAGCTATGCTGGGTAAAGTCAATGCTCCGAAGGAAGCTCCCGCGCTAGTTCCCACAAAGACTTGACCTAGATAACCTCCCACTAGCGCGCCCAAAATTCCTAAAACTGTTGTAGCGATAAAACCGCCGCCTTGAGTTCCCGGATAAATGGCTTTGGCGATCATACCGGCAATCAGTCCTAAAACAATCCAAGCAATAATTCCCATGTCTTTTTCTCCTGAATACTTAACTTTTCTTGTGCCTTGTCTTATGTTCTAAGAATAACAACTAATATCCTGCCCTTTCCTCTACCGCAGGGAGGAACCTAAAGTGGTAGAATCTCTGATGAATCGTCCGAATTTGAGGCTTTTTAATATCTCAAAAGAGTTAACCCATTTTTTTTAGTGCCGAAAGGTACTTATAGTTCAAGTCGAAGGGAAATAAAAGAATTTTTTCTGGGACTTTTTGTGTTTTACTGGTAAAAAAAATTACAATATTTCTGTCAAATTAGGAAAGTTTACGCCCGATGAATCTGACTCTGTGCATGATTGTGAAGAATGAAGAGGCAACACTATCACGGACTTTGGACAGCGTGAAGGGTGTTGTTGACGAAATGGTGATATTGGATACCGGATCGGGCGATTGCACCCGTGAAATTGCCCGAGAATCCGGAGCCAGAGTTTATGACTTTGAATGGTGCGACGACTTCGCAGCGGCGCGCAATGAATGTCTGAAACACGCCCAGGGCGAGTGGATCTTGGTGTTGGATGCCGATGAGATGCTAGTACCAGAGATTGTACCTCAAATTAAGCAGGCAATTAAGGGCGATCGACTGCTGCTAATCAATCTCATCCGCCAAGAAATCGGCGCATCTCAATCTCCCTATTCCCTAGTGTCGCGCTTGTTTCGCAATCGCCCCAACCTCCGCTTTTCTCGCCCTTACCACGCAATGGTAGACGACAGCGTGGCTGAGATTTTGCAGAGGGAACCGCAATGGAAAATAGTTTCTCTCCCCGATGTGGCGATTTACCACTCTGGTTATCACAAAGATGCGATCGCAGCCAAAGGTAAATTCCAAAAAGCTCAAGCAGCAATGGAACGCTATATAGCTTATTATCCAAACGATGCCTATGCTTGCAGCAAATTAGGCGCGCTGTACGTAGAAAGCGGGCAACTTCAGCGCGGAATTAATTTATTAACCAAAGGCTTGACTACTGGGACAATTGATGATTCTATTGTTTACGAACTCAACTATCATTTGGGAATTGCTTACCGCCAGCAACAGCAATTTGTCAAAGCCAAAGAACACTATCAAGCGGCAATTAATACAGATGTGTTCCCGGCGCTGAAGTTGGGCGCTTACAATAATTTGGGCAATTTGTTCAAAGATGAAGGAGATTTGAAATCTGCTGAAAAAGCTTACAAAGCAGCCTTGAAAATTGACCCCAATTTCGCAGCAGGACACTACAATTTAGGACTGACGCTAAAAGCAGCCGGAAATTTATCAGATGCGATCGCCTATTATCGACAAGCCATTAAAATCGATCCCGAACACGCCGAAGCTCATCAAAACTTGGCAGTAGCGCTGCTGAAAATTGGCAAAATGCCAGAAAGCTTAGCAGAATTCAAAAGAGCGATCGCCCTTCACGAACAGCGCCGCCCCTTTGAAGCAGAACGCCTGCGCCGGGGACTGCAAGAAATGGGTTTGATCTAAACTTGCATATCTACTTTATTGACTAATGACCACCCTTCGACTTCGCGATCGGGCAAGATGACCAATAACCAATGCCCAATTCCCAATTCCCAATTCCCAATTCCCAATTCCCAATTCCCAATGCCCAATTCCCAATGCCCAATTCCCAATTCCCAATTCCCAATTCCCAATGACTAATGACTTACAAGCAAAATTAAGCAATTATCTCTACTTTACCACTATCCAAATCGTAGCGCGCCCCAACAACTTTCAGCTTGCCCGCTTTCACAGCTTCAGCCAAAATAGGCGAGGCAGATTTTAACTTATTTACGTTCATTTTCACATTAGCTCTGACTGCGTTATCCCAGGCATCGCCCGGGCTATTTTTTGTCGCATCAACTGCCGGTTTAATCGCCGCCACCAAAGTGCTAATGTGACCCGGAACAGCTTTGCCATCTAAAGCTGCTTTCACAGCACCACAGCGTTCGTGACCCAGAATTACTAATAGCGGAACGCCTAATTCTACTACGGCATATTCCATATTTCCGAGCACCCCATCGTCGAGAAAATTTCCAGCTACTCGGATATCAAATAAATCCCCCAATCCTTGGTCGAAAATAATTTCGGGTATTACCCGCGAATCAGAACAAGCCAGGATGGTTGCAAACGGATGTTGACCCTGTGCTACTTCGACAATTCGCGATCGGGCTTGATCGGGAAAAGTCCGTTTTTGCTCAACGTAGCGTCGATTCCCCTCCATCAATTTCTTGAAAGCATCGTCGGGAGTAATCTGTGAGATGGGCTCTGCATTTGCAGCTTTAGCTTCTTTAGCTTGTAAAAGAGTAGATGCAATGCTTGCCGCCAGCATCCCTGCACCACCCCTCAACAGTAGATTGCGTCGCGAAATCATGCCGGTTCTTTCGCCTTCAGTCATTGCTTACAACTCGGTTCAATTTTTTGTATCTATTAGCATAATATCTAGCACAACCTCAGCCCGAATTCTTTAATTTTTCTTGACAAGCAGCTTTTGGCAAAATTTAAACTTCAAAAAAGTTGCCCGTTTTTATTTCATAAAGTCAATGGCGGTCAGCCTTCTGCCTGTGGCGGGATGCTATAATGTATCTAAAACGACAATTATTTATCAATGCATCGAAATGTCCTACGTCGCCAGTATTCATATTTATCCGGTCAAGTCCCTTGACGGGATAGCAGTCAGTCAAGCCACTATTCTTGCCAGCGGTGCTCTAGAAGGCGATCGCTCCTTAGCAATCTGCGATGAAGCAGGAGAATTTATTAACACTAAGCGCAACAGCGGAGTCAATTTTCTGCGCTTATCATTTGATATCAAACAGAGAGTTGCCGGCCTGAAAATCCAAGACACCGAACAAGAAATCTTTTTTCATGTAGATAGAGAACGCCCAGTAATAGAATATTGGTTGAGCAACTACTTTGGTTTCCCCGTCAAGTTAATTGAAAACTTGCAGACAGGATTTCACGACGATACCACTGCGCCGGGCCCAACAATTGTCAGTACCGAAACAATTGCCGAAGTAGCATCTTGGTTCCCGAGAGTTTGCGTTAACGAGATGCGCCATCGCTTGCGAGCTAATATTGAAATAGGAGATGTCCCGGCTTTTTGGGAAGACGAACTTTTTGGAGCAGCCGATGAAGTTGTCAGGTTTAAAATAGGGCCAGTAATATTTGAAGCTATTAATCCCGGTCAGCCCTGTCTCCTATCTACGCGAAATTCTGCGGTGACAGAAGCTTATTCAAATTTTAAAAATGTAATAGCAGCCAAGCAGAAAGAAATCATGCCTGACTTGGTAAAAACAGGGCGTTTAAATAACTTAAATCGGCTAATAGTTAACACGCAACTGCCACTTCAAGCAGCCGGAAAAATAGTACATATAGGAGATGAAGTTCAAATACTCAGCATCAGCAAATCCCTATTAAATACCATTCCTGATTAGTTTTATGAGGATTTGATTCCAAATTCAGTGGCATCGTCAGGTGACTGTTGACTGTTGTTACCAATTCCCTGTTTGGCCGATGTCCCATGCCCGATGCCCCATTTGGCCCATGCCCCATTTGGCCGATGCCCGATGCCCCATTTGGCCGATGCCCCATGCCCCATGCCCAATTACCTTTGATTTCGGTTAGTATGATAAACTGCGATCGGTCTATCAATTCCTTTAAAACGGAAATCTCCCATCGGCTCAAAACTTTGTGGTAATCGCAGCAACTTGTAAGTAGCTTCGCTCACCACGCATTCCCCAGGCAGACAAATTCCCTCCATCCGAGCGGCCAGATTAATTGTCGAACCCAACACAGTATAATCAACTCTTTTAGAACTGCCGACATCGCCAATTATCGCTTTGCCGCTGTTAATAGAAATCCGCAGTTGTAGGGGTTCGCCCAAACTATTATTTGCATTGAGTTCATCCAAACGATTGAGCATTCCCAAAGCTGCCGCCACAGCCCGATCGGCATGATCGAGTTGAGGTTCTGGTGCTCCAAAAAATGCCATAATACAATCTCCAATAAACTTATCTAAAGTTCCTCCTTCGCCAAAAACTTCTTGCAACATTTCCTCAAAAAAATTGTTGAGCAACCGGGCTATTTCAGGAGGACTCAACCGTTCCGACATCGCAGTAAAACCAACAATATCTGCAAACAAAATGCTGATTTCGCGTTCCACAGGCGGCAGACGGTGGTTAATTAAAGTCCCCGTATTCATTAAATGCTGGACAACAGCGGGAGAGTGATAACGTTCCAATCTTTGCCGTAGAGTTTCTTCATTGCGGAGTTTCTGTGTCAGCAGCCACCGCTGCACGCTGGAAGCGACGATATTTCCTAAAGCTGAAAAAAAGCTCAAGTCTTCATCTCCTCCCTGATACCACTCTCTAGAAGTTAATTGAGCGTCGCCGTAAAGCACTCCAAAAACTGTATTTTCATCCCATAGAGGAACAGCTATCGCCGTGCGGAATCCTTTAACTATAATGCTCAGATTATAGTCAAACTGTTCGTCAAACTGAGCGTCGGCAGTTTTGAGAGCAACTTGTTCGTCTAATACTTTGCGGCAGATAGTGCGGCCTATCCAACTCCCGTCAGCAGGGATATATTTATTTTTAGCGGTGGGCTTGGCTGCGGTTTTAACTACTTCTAGTTCGCCGTTATTTTGGAAGTCTATTAATAGTGCTAAACGTTCAATGTTTTTGATGTCGCGGAACACTATTTGCTGGACTTGATCGAAGATTGCTTCGATGGATTCAGCCGTGTTCAAATATTTAGCGATACCGACTAAATATTTTAAACGCGAGATAGCTTGTTCGTAGTTTTTTTCAATTTTTGTGTCTGGTTCTATCCACTGTTTTTGCAGTTCTTTGGCTTTGCCGAGGATGGTAAATCCTTCGGGCATGGTGCCGATTTCGGGAAGTTGGGGGTCGGAGCGATCGGGCAAAACGACAATCAAATTAATCCGGTGTCCCAGATAAATAAGATCACCCTGATTGACTAAGTGAGGCTGGTTGAGAGGACTGTTGTTCAGTAGCGTCCCATTGGTACTGCCCATATCCTCAACTAGCCAATCCCCTGAAGCTATTTTAAATAAGCGAGTGTGGTTCCGGGAAATGTCAGAAAAAGGCAGTTGCAAATCGCATTCTAGCAATCTACCGATAATAAATTCCTCGCCCTCGACAGGCACGGTTTTTTCGATAATTCCATTAATTTGCAGTTCCAGATTCAGTTCATTCATACATAGCACCGCTGTTGAATATTCAAGACTTTTACAAGACTTGAATTCATCAGATAAAATCTTCCACGAGTCCGATCAAGTCGGCGGCAACTCCAAATTAAGCTGACCCAAAACCCCAGTTCTAAAATCATTCAACATCTGCCGCGCCGTTCGTTCGACATCTCCTTTATACCTGTCTTTTGCTACCTCGTGCAAATAATCTTCACCATTACTAGATGTTATATCTAATTTATACCTGGATTTGAAACCAGATACTGACATCAAAGTTTCATCAGCAGCCTCAAGCTCTAGGAGCAAATCTACCATAGCCGCGGCTACTACCTGATTGTCGTAAGCTGCTTCGCCAATATCTTCGCAAATAGCTAATTTTATGGCATTTTCTTGATTGTTAATACGGGTGGGGATGATTCCGGGGGCGTCTAATAACTCAATTTCATCAGAGATGCGAATCCATCGGAGCGATTTAGTTATTCCAGCTTTGCGGGCACTGTCTACCACTCTGCGCCCTAACAGGCGGTTAATTAAAGCAGATTTGCCGACATTTGGGAAGCCCATCACCACGGCACGGACTGGACGGGGTAGCATACCTCGATCGAACCTGCGTTTATTTAGCTGCACCCCAGCCTCCTGGACAGCATCGGAAACATCGTGTACTCCTTGGCCGTGCTCGGCGTTGGTAAAATAGGCGGTTTCGCCCTGGGACTCAAACCAAGTTTCCCACGCATCGCGCGATCGAGTAGTAATCATATCCATACGGTTAACGACCAATACTCGGGGCTTGCCGCCCACCCAGCTCGGCATTTGGGGGTGGTAAGTAGCCAATGGAATGCGGGCATCTCGGACTTCGAGCACCACATCTACGCGCTTTAGTTGTTCTTTTAATGCCCGTTCAGCTTTAGCAATGTGACCGGGATACCAGTGAATTTTCATAATAGGAAGGAAGAGGGAAGAGGGAAGAGGGAAGAGGGAAGAAGGAAGAAGGAAGAGGGAAGAAGGAAGAGGGAAGAGGGAAGAAGGAAGAGGGAAGAGGGAAGAGACTTATTACGTGACATCTCCAGACACTGACCGCTTGGGCGGATCGCGTGCTGGCTTCCAAGAATCACTTCTTAGATTTTCTGGTTGTTTCCTTTCGGCTGCGCTCTACTATTAAGAGAGCGACTTTTGTCCTACCTCTCTTGTGGATTTCGCTATTCATTGCTATAAACTTTGTGTAGTATCCTTTCAAACTAATACTTCATGATTAAATCTAAACGCGCCCTAATCACAGGTATTACTGGTCAAGATGGATCTTATTTATCAGAACTTTTATTAGCAAAAGGTTACGAGGTACATGGCATCATTCGCCGCACTTCTACGATTAATAC
>JAJAYT010000459.1 GCA_026786085.1 Microcoleus sp. CAN_BIN18
CCAATAACCAATAACCAATAACCAATAACCAATAACCAATAACCAATAACCAATAACCAATAACTAATAACTATCTAAAATAATCTCAACAGCTTCGCTCAAATTATTGGCAATTAAATCCGGTTGGTGCATTTCTAGTTGGGCCCGATCGCGAATTCCGCACAAAACACCAATTACCTTGACACCGTGCGTTTTAGCTGCTATAATATCCGCCTCAGTATCCCCCACCATCCAAATATCAGAAGCCGGCGACAGTTCGGCAAGAGCTTTTGCCATCAGCAAAGGCTTATCTTTGGCATCCCCAGTTTTGACGTAATCGTTGGGGAGGCAATAGCGACGGTTTTCTGGGAAAAAATGCCCTAAATTACAGCGGTTGAAGGCTTCATCTAGTTCCTTGACTCGCCGCATCGTCATCACCACTAAGTCTACTCCAGCGCGTTGCACCTTTTCGAGCGTTTCCACGGCGCTAGGGGCTGGTTTATCGTAAATCAGGTAGGGGAGCGTGTGGATAATTTGACGGCGTTTCTGGGCAAATTCCAGGGCTTGCGCTGCGTCTAATCCTGAGAGGATGCCGATTTCAGTTTCGGGAACCCGTGCACGCTTCATGTCCCAAAACTCGGCTTTCGGTAATTCGTGGACTGGTTGGCCTTCACGTTGAGTCTCCGTCAGACATTCCTGGTAAACTCGGTAATAGCGATCGGATACGTCCACGATCGGGCCGTCAAAGTCAGTAATAAGTCTCAGCATTGAGCAGAGTATTTTTAAGATTTTATACAAATTGTGATAAATTATATCACTTTAATGTCACAGCTCCTTTACAAAACTTGACATAAATACCCAGGGTAGGTAATGTCTATAGGAATGGTGCTGAATGAAAGGTAACAGTTAAATTGACTGTACCCATCGTCAACTATAGCGGTTGTCAGCAAGCTCGGGGAATCTACAATTTAAAATGTGCTGCACAAACAAATAGTGCCCACCACTACGTATTGTTAATAAATCCAAGCGTGAATCAAGACGAGTTTTGACTGCGCTTGCTCACAAAAAAAGTGGTAAGATTAATATTTTTCCATTTTTAAAATAGGGAAAAAACTGCTTGCACAATCCAAAGTTTATTGTTTCGCTAAATTAGCCAGCGGTAACAATTGCTTACATCCCCAGTATCAAAATTCCCATGAGAAATAGCAGCAAAACAACAACTAATTTCATCTGCTAACCCTTGAGTGTGATGCTCTATAATAACGAAATGCTTCCCAAATTAAGTTTACAGATTAGCCCCCAAGCTATTAACAACCTGCTTGACAAACTATTATCCTTGCGTCGCATTGAATACCTCGCAGTCGATCGGGAATTGAAGATTCAAGAAACTTCCTTGAATGTACAAGAATTTGCCGACATTCCTGATGAGGTGGAAAAAGGCAAAGATGTGCGCAATAGTTTTCCCGAACTGATCGGAATTGAAGAACTGCTAGATGATATTCTAGAACAACGACAGCCAAGTTTCCAATTAAAATCAGTGACCAGAATTTTAAATGATGGCTCTTATTTGTATCTAGATTTATATTTTTTTGGTCATAAAGAGCATCTTAATTCTGAGAGATTAATTATTTTCTGTGAAGACGTAACAGACTCTGCTGTGATTCAGCAAAGTATGATTAAGGCAGCAAACGAAAACAGTATTAAAGTTGATTACTTGGCTAGCGCTCGCGATTATATTGATAAAATCCTTAATTCCATCAATGATATTTTATTGGTGACAACGCAAGCCGGTAAAATCAAAAAAGTGAATCAATCAACCCAACTATTATTTGGATATACCGAATCAGAATTAATCGGTCAACCAATCTCGATGATTACGGCGGATGAGGAATTATTGCGTCAAGTTAGCCAGCTACCTCTTGAACTGAAAAATGAATCTTGGCATCAAGTAAAAGTAGCTTGTACAACTAAAAAAGGTTCAAAGCTGACAGTTGCATTTTCCTGCTCCACTATCGAGACAAGCATAGAAAGCAAGCACTCAGACAACAAAATCATACAAGATTTTGTCTATGTGGGCAGAGATATCACCGAGGAACAACGGACAAAAAAGCGTCAAGCAGCACAGTATGCAGTAGCTCGAATCATGTCAGAATCTGGTTCTTTAGAGAGCGCCACTCCGAAAATTATGCAAGCTATTTGTGAAAGTTTGGGGTGGGATATCGGCGAACTTTGGACGCCTGTGGATGAAAAAGAGACTAAATTTGATGCGGAAGATACGTGCGATCCAGTACCATTTTTGTTGACTGTACCAGATAGTAATGTTGAAGATATGCCTTTGTTGCTGCGAGTGGGAGTTTGGCGGCGGGGAAGTGAAGTTGGGGAGTTTGTGGAAAATTGCCAGCAGATTACTCTCGAGCCTGGCGCGGGTTTGCCGGGAATAGTTTGGAACACCGGTTATCCGCAGTGGATTACGGATCTTCTTAAGGATCGCAATTTTGTACGATCGGACTTAGCAGCTAAAGCAGGATTGCGATCGGCCTTCGGTTTCCCAATTCGCGCTAGCGGTCAAGTTGTGGGGGTAATGACTTTTTTCTGCCGGGAAAAACAGCCGTCGGATGAAGACTTGCTTCAGATGATGGCCGCGGTGGGTTCCCAATTAGGGCAGTTTGTCAAGCGCAAATATGCGGAGCAAGAACTGCAAGAAGCTGAAGCTTCAATCCGGTTTTTGTACGAACAAGAAAAACAGCAAAGTGAAAAATTAGCTCAGCAAAATTTAGCCTTAGAACAGGCTAAATTAGAGCTAGAATCTGCTAATCAGGCATTGCACAGACTGGCATCTGTGGACGGTTTGACTCAGATTGCTAACCGTCGCTGTTTTGACAAAACATTGCAATCAGAATGGCAACGGATGGGTATAGATAAACAGCCTGTGTCTTTAATTTTGATCGATTTAGATTTTTTCAAGCTTTACAACGATCGCTACGGGCATCAAGGAGGCGATGAATGTCTAAAAAAAGTAGCTCTAATTTTAGACATAAATGCTCACCGGGGAGGCGATTTAGCAGCCCGCTACGGTGGGGAAGAATTTGCAATGATTTTGCCAGAAACCGATGCTAAGGGAGCAATGCAGGTAGCTGAATCAATTCGCAGCGATTTGAATGCTCTGGCAATTCCTCACGAAAATTCAAAGGTAAGTGAGTTTGTGACGGCGAGTATAGGCGTAGCTAGTGCTGTGCCCGCTGCTGACTTATCTGTGGAGTGGTTGATTAGGGAGGCCGATCGCGCGCTGTATCGAGCTAAACTAGAAGGGCGCGATCGAATAGTTTGTCTAGACTCTAAGACAGAATTTCACGGCGGGATAGGAGCATCTGATGATGATTGTGAGACAAGCTAAAATCGCTGACGCACCTGCAATTGCACAGGTCAACATAGACACTTGGCGCACAGCTTACCGAAAAATTATACCAGCAGATTACCTCGCACAACTGTCCTATGAAAAAAGAGAAAGCGATTGGCAAGAAACCCTGGAAAACGTTAAAAATACTGGAATTTATGTCTGCGTTGCTGAGAATGACTCGGGACAAATTGTGGGCTTTGCTTCGGGCGGTTGCGAGCGCATGGGCAAATATGTTTATCAAGGAGAATTATTTGCCATCTATATTTTGGAGGAATATCAGCGTCAAGGAATCGGACGGCAACTCGTGCGAGCAGTTGCCACAAAATTGGCAGAATTGAGTTTGAATTCGATGCTCGTTTGGGTACTGGGAGACAATTCTGCTTGCAGATTTTATGAATTTTTAGGAGGTGAAAAAGTGGACGAAGAACAGACAAGCAGGGCAGGAGTTGCACTGAAAGAAATTGCCTACGGGTGGACGGATATAGCAGTGCTTATCAACACGGTGGCATGACCTAAGAAGTGGAAGTTTTATCAATCATCGATCAAACTTCCCCGTTTCATTTGTTCCCGTTCAATTGCCTCAAACAAAGCCCGAAAATTCCCCGCCCCAAAACCTCCAGCTTGCACCTTTTTGTTATCAACAAAAGTAAATCGACGCTCAATAATCTCGAAAAAGAAAGTCGGTTCAGCAAAAATTGGCTGGGTAAATATTTGCAGCAGCATTGCTGCGGGAGTATCTTCTTGCCAATCTGCCAAAACTTCAGAAGCTGCAATTGCTTGCCAATCTGCGGGCACATAATTTTGCCGCTGCTGCAATTCGGAGTAATATGTTGGAGGAACTGGCAAAAAAGACAAACCACGCGATCGCAAATCAGTAACAACCCCCACAATATCAGTAGTTTGCAAAGCCATGTGCTGAATACCCGGCCCTCGATTTGCGCTCAAAAACTCTTGAATTTGAGAATTAGCCGATGCCGGTTCATTAATCGGGAATTGCGCCCCACCTTCAGCGTGCACCATAACTTGACTCCGTAAAGCCGACTTCTCAGTCTGAATGTCAAAATTTTGCTGCGGCGCAAAACCTAATACTTTTTGATACCAACTAACAGCACTTGACAAATCGCCCGATGCAACATTTAAAACTACATGGTCGATGAGGGTAAACAGTGGCAGCTTAGCAGAAGCCCGTAATAGTGAATTCTCGCCCATTCGCTCAACAAGCGTGTGGCTTAAATCTCCCCAACCAGCGATTTTTGCCCGTTTACAAAAGACTCCTGCTGTTAGGTCTTCTTCAATCGGTTTTAGGATTTTAGCACCTGCGGTGGTCGCTCTAGCTATCACTAATTCGATATTTTCCACCCGAAAACCTACATCAAAAATCCCGGGAGGATGATACTTCAACCAACTAGCAGCGGGACTAGCCGATGTCAAGGGCGAAGATAAAACAAAACATACATTGCCACTGCTGACAGTTTCAGTATGAGTGTGACTGTTGGCAGAACGTGCTATTGATTGGAAGCCTAACTGGTTGACAAACCAGTCGCGGGATACTTTAGCATTTTCAACGTAAAACTGAATGCGATCGAACTCCATAATCAATAATTGAAAATGGAACGTGAAAAATTGAAAATCGGCTGATTTTCAGGGCTAAACTGCAAGGGAGAGACTGAGGAATGGAGATTTTTCATTAATTTTTTGTATACTGGCTTAATAATAACTCAAAAATTGAATATCTTAGCTCCCTCTGAAGGTAGAAATAGGTCGGCACTTAAAAGAAACGCGGTGTCTGGGATGACTTGAGTTTGGTGGTGAGGCCTTCGCCAACAGTTCTGGGCTCAAAAAATGGTTGACGTGCTACTTAGTATTGACTCAATCGGTGCGCATTGCGCACCCTACAAACTACTAAAAGAACAAATGACTTTCTGGCTGAATATTAATTTCTAAAGGCACAGCTTGCGGGTCAGCAGAAAGAGCAAACATAATGGCATTTGCAGCAGTTTCGGTACTCAGCATTTTTGAGCGGTCTACCTTCAAACTCACATTATCCCAAAACGGAGAATCGACTCCGCCAAAATAGAATAGCGTAAACTTAACACCGTAGCGTCGTAACTCATCAGCCATGCACTTGCTGAAACCAACTACTCCAAACTTTGAAGCGCAATAAGCCGTTCCCATTGCCATCGAATGCTTGCCCAAAATCCCGATGACATTGCAGATGTGGCCGGATTTGCGCTCTTTCATCACATTCGCCGCTGCTTGAGATGTGTAAAAACTGCCTTTCAAATTCAAGTCAAGCATCGCATCTAAATCAGCGGGTTCTAACTTGTTCCACTGCTTGAGAATTCCTGCACCGGCGGCATTTATAAGAGCATCAATTTGTCCAAAATGTTCGACAGTTTTTTGCATTAGCGTCTCGACTTGCTGCAAATCGGTGATGTCTGTAGGTACGCACAGTACCTCTGTTGTTGAAAGTTCGCTTGCTAAAGCGTCTAATTTACTGCTGTCTCTGGCGGCGAGCACTAGAGTCGCACCCGCATCGGCGAGTTTGCGGGCTACTGCTGAACCGATGCCGCCAGTCGCACCCACCACAACCACAACTTTTTCTTGAATATCCATTTAAATTTCTTAACGTCAATATTGTATTATAACTCATTTTTTGGGCAATGGGGATTGGGACATGGGGCATGGGGCATGGGGCATGGGGCATGGGC
>JAJAYT010000460.1 GCA_026786085.1 Microcoleus sp. CAN_BIN18
ATCATTCAACACTTCTGGCGTGCCACAAGTGGCCGATTAAGAAGAAGAAACCCATCACAAAGTGGAAACAGGACAACCAAGAACGAGGAGACGTAAAGTTAAACGAGTTAACTTCAGTTGCGACTTTGCCTTGGCTTCAGGTGTCCATTTTAAGTCATCGGAAAATTCGGAATCGGGCATGGCGTATTGGGCTCGCGACTGCAAGCGTTCTTTTGTCTGCTTTTGAGGGAAAGCCTGGATTTATTAAATTTACCATGAGTGCGATCGGGCCACACCTTCTCAATCTGCATTCAACTGCTTGCCTAAAATAGTCGCCGTTTCTTGTAAAAGCTGATTCTGCTCTTGTCGAATTGCCTCTAACCTTGTCATCCCCTAGGTCGCATCGAAGTAACTGATGAACTATCCATTGTGTAACACTTTAAACCTTCGTTTAGCAACTCTCTCAACCGGGCGGATGGTCGGAGCGCATTCAATCAGCAGCCTCAGACTCGTCCAGGCGTTCATACCTCAGCAATTTTTTTATAGAATTTTCACTATCATTGGGTTTCAAATATAATGTGCATTCTCTGCTCACCTCTTCTCCAGAAATTAGATTTTTATCGCACCATTTTTTAATAGCAATATCAGCCAATTTTTCTACTATATCCGCCTCTACTAATGCAACTTCAGTTTCATGATTACATTCAATTAAATTGTTCTTCCTTACTTGGTATGCCAAACTAACAATTAAAATGTCCAGGACAGCAAACATCTATTTTGTAGTTTTCAAAATTCCTAAAGCCATACGCCGAACGTTTTATTAATTTAAATTTGTTGTTAATACCCTCAACAATACCACTTGTTGTCCTATTATCAAAGTAAGCAATTATCTCCTTTGTGCCAATTGGTAATAGTCTTCACACTATCAGGAAAATATTGTTTAGATATTTTCTGTCAGATCCCAATTCTCAAAAATCCCCTCAACCAATTTATTTTTTTGTTTTCAAACATTTGTCGGAATTTTTCTTTTAATTTATGCATTCTGCAAGATTGGGACACACTTTTTTCACCTCCATTAATTTGATATATTGCTTTTTATTTAAATTCTCTTCATTCTTTGACAATGAATATTTACTGTCGTTTATTCCCTCTAATATTTCTTTATATTCTGCTACTTTTTTGGACGACTTTGATTTTTTAGTTAAATCTATTACTTGCCTTTTTTCGCGATTTCTTTGTGTATCTAACTCCTGGTTAACTTGTACCATTACATGAAATATATCCGCTACTCCTTGAGCATTTGGCATAAGTTTTTGTACTAGGGTTTTATAACCTGTCCACAAATCTATATTTACTTCTTCTATTTGTTCTAAGACCTCTGAACCCCAGGAATTAAGGACTGGCTCAATTTCCGCTTGCGTTTTTCCGGCAACAATTGTAATTAATTTAGATGTTGATAAATCTATTAATACGGCACAGTTAGTTCCTTGACCTTTAATTAACGCTATTTCATCAATTCCTAGCTTTTTTAATCCTGATGGTTTTGACGATAATTCTCGTGAGGTATCTGACAACATTCTTTCTATTTCTTCTGTTGTTACTACTCCTTGTTTTGCTACACTAATGAATGTCACTTGATAAAACTGATTTGATAATTGTATCTGCTAGTCGTTTTGTATAAGTTCTTCGGTTGTTTACAAAGTCCAATTTTTCACTAAATGGTTTGCCACATTTTTTACATTTAAACTGTCGTCTATTTATTTCTAAGAATACTGGCTTTTCTCCCCACGATAAATATTTTACTACGTATCGATGGTTTTGATGTAATCTATTACTTTTTGTCCTGCAATGATGGCAATGACTTTCTCTATGAATTGACTCTACCTGTAATATTATTCCAATCCCTGGTTGTTGACTCATTTGAATTACTTTAATTCCTTGTATATTCAGGATCTCTGTTAGAACTTTAGTACCCTTTTTTGTGGTCATGACTGTAATTCGCTCTCAAAAATTCTTGTGACTATTTATATTTAACAATTGAACTAGCCTAAATGTCAAACCTGACAAGGACTTGATTTACATTTTTAAATATTTTTTCAGATATTTTGACTGATTTAGCTATTGATTTAGCATAGTAAGTAAGGAAGAACCTAAGTTTATCTGACGTATGTCAAGAATTAGGCTTAAAGTAAGTTAACAAAACCTTGCAATGAGACACATAATTTATCGAGTTATAATCAGTGATTAGAGAAAAGAACAGACAACAACCTAAATTAATATTGGGCTACTCTTTACAAAACACGCTTGTGCAGGGGCTTTGCGTAAGTTCTACAATGCTCTTAATGCTGTAGGCTTGAATTTGAGGGTGCGGAATCGAGTTCTAGGTAAAATGGGAGACAGTCAGCGAATGTAGGGTTGATATCAAATCCGGGTGCACTGGAATTATTTATTTTGTAAAATTTGGTAAAATTCGCAGTTGCGGTGTGGCGAAAAACCGCAACTGCAAACTTTTCCTACTTCATTAAAGCAGCGCCGCGATTGTAAAGTTCCCGCGCGTAATCAGTCCAGGTTCCCTGTCCCCAATAGCGGAAACAGCTTGTTTGCACCAACAGGTTGTAAAGCAAAGCTTGTTGGTATTCAAACTGCTTGGTAACGGCGGCATCTTGCTGCACCAGCCGATCGTACTTTTGGTGAAATGCGGCGCTGAGTTGATTCATCGGTTCTAAGACGTTTTCGTAGCCTTTCACCCAACTCAAATCGTTTGTCCAAGAAGCACCATCCATGTGAAAATTGTGGTCTGTTTGTTTGAGTTGGCCGATCGCACTTTCCACCTTTTCCGGTGTCGCACTATCAGGATCGACTAACTGCCAGATTTTGTGCTGGTTAACCCCTTGACAAATCGGATAATCATCAGGATTAACCCCCGCGGCCTCAATCATCTCCAAATATTCAGTCCCATTTAAACCGACTACACCAGATTTTCCGCCACCTTGTTCTCGGTTTTCGTGCCAAGCTTTGACAAAGGCGCTGGGGAATTCATTCATCATCAAGCCACCATTTTCACCATCAGCAATCTGAGTGACTAAAGAAGGAATTGTGACATTACCAATTTGCTGTTTGTTACGTCCTTTTGCTTCGTAATATGGCTGCATTTGACCAACCAATTTTGTATCGGAACCTTGGGTTTTAATCAAAGCGGTGATGCTGATGGTTTCGCCGTGAGAATTGCGCGCCATCAAACGGTTGGGAATGTATTTTTGGTCTTGCGACAATCCTGAACCATCGGGATTTTCGACAGAATGTTCTTGTACCATCAGCCAGCGGTAGCCACATTCTTTCAAAGCTTTGATGTATTCATAAAGTGTATCGGGATGATTGGGAAAGTGCATTTCTGGGGGCGAAAAACCTTTGACGCGCTTGAGGGCATCTATGCCAAAAATGGATGCAAAATGATGTTGCCATGCTTGGATTTGGAGTTTGATGTCGGGAATTGGAGTTGAGGGAATGACGGCGTGACTCCACATTGTCCCCAGCCATTCTACGTGAGGTTGATATTGAGGATCGCAGGTAATGCGTTTGAGATTGTTGAGGACATCCTCGCGTCCCATTTGGCGCAATCCCCACAATAAATTGCCCGAATAATCGAGCATAATTCGCGGGTTGCAGCCTTCGGCAATTAGTTGAGGAATGAATTCTCCCATGCGGGAATAGCACGAAGCAAATACTCCGGCGTTGTGATTGTCTCCTTGGTTGGGATTTTCAAACATATTCTGGAGATTGCAGATTAGTTCGCCGTTTGCACCTGCGGGAATTGTGGGTTGGTGCATATGGAGGGCGCAGGCGAATCCGGCTTGAATGTTTTCGAGGCGCAGATTTGTGGTAGGTAAAAAGACTGGTTCTTTGCTGTTGGCTGCGGCGCTAATTTCTGCTTCAAAGCCACAAATGTTGGGTAATCCTGAGTTGATTTCGTTTAAAATGGATGGGTTGGGGGATTGTGCGATCGCAGGCATAAATTTTTCTCAACAATTGTGGAGGAGCGCTGTCTGCTATTGCTAAGATAGCTAGATACTTTAACAGTAGCAGAGGATGTCTGCCAAACATAAATTTCACCCGATAAATCCGGGAACGCGGCAGCCCCAAATCATGTGTCAAATCTTTAACACATTTTAAGTAAATAAGCGAGGTAAATTATGAAATACGAAATCAAGGTTTTGGAACCAACGGATTTGTGGTATGTCCAAAATAACATCAATCCAGAAACCAATAAGTTTTACCATCCCACTAAGAATATTCCGTTGGTTCAGCAAGCGGAAATTAACTTGAACAATTCGGGAGTGATAATTCAAAAAGGTGCGCTGCATTGGTGTATGGGAAAATTGACTTCCGGTGTTTATAAAACGGATAACCGTTTAAAAGATATGTGGGTATCTTTGACAACGGAAATGGATTACAACGCTCCCGTATATCAAGGGACTGGTACGGTGAAACTGGAACCGAGACAAAAAGGGCATTTCCTGCATTATACGCCGATCGAGCTTTTGGATGCGGAGCAGTGGGAGTTTGATGATGGTATATTTCAGTTTTGTTCGGACAATGTAGTTATCGGTGCAAAAAAACTAAAATTCCGGCAAGTGGCTGCTTCTAATGACGGTAGGTGGAGAATTGCTGTTACAGCTTTGCGCGAGCAAAAAGCTACTGTTTTAGCAGCTACAAGTTCACCGGCTAAGATTGTCGAACTCAAGCAAGGTGAAACGTTGATAGCTGATTGCGATTTGGTGAAAGGATTTACCAAGGGGATTGAAGAAGATTATCGAAAATTAGGTCATTTTGGTAAAGGCGGTGGGGAGGGTTATGTTTGGTTTTATCAGGGGAAAGGTAAATTGTTAGTGTGTGAAAATGATGGGATGGGTTTGGGTTGAGTTATTTCGTAGCGACAGGAGATTCGATCGATGAAAAGAATGGATTTGACAAATTAGTTTGATGTTTGCAAAATCTGCACAAACAGGTCATTGATTACACTCTGGCACATCACGGACACGGCAGTGCCGTGTCCGTAACTGTATTTTAAGCAACAGTCCGGCCCGAATCGCTCTCAACTTCTGCTAGCTGCGCCTATTTTTCCTGTATTCCCAATGGCCGACTTGCTTATTTGCCGAGAAATCATATACTTTGTCAAGTTAAGAAAATATTTTTAGATTCATCCAGGAGCCAGCGAAAAAATGTACATCGTACAAATTGCCTCGGAGTGCGCCCCCGTTATCAAAGCAGGGGGTTTGGGGGACGTAGTTTATGGTTTGAGCCAGGAGTTGCAGAATTCTGCCCACACCGTCGAGATTATTCTGCCCAAGTACGACTGCATGAGGTACGACCACATTTGGGGACTTCACGATGCTTATCGGGATCTGGCGGTGCCCTGGTACGACGGCGAAATATTATGCGATGTCTACTGCGGCTGGGTTCACGGGCTGTTGTGTTTTTTCAT
>JAJAYT010000461.1 GCA_026786085.1 Microcoleus sp. CAN_BIN18
AACACATTGCAGGAAGTCTGCAAGCGAGTCGATCAGGCGTTTGACCGTTTTCTGTCAGGCGACAGCAATAACAAGAGAAGCGGTAAGCCTCGTTTCAAGTCTGCTGAGCGGTTTCGTTCAATAGTGCTTGAAGGCGCAGGACTTGAACTGCATTCTTGCTCACTGGGTGGTAAATATTTGTTTCTCAAAATACCTAAGTTGGGATTGTTAAAAGTGCGAATGCACAGAGATATCCCAGTTGGTGCAATCCTAAAGCAAGTACAACTCATCAAAAAAGCAGATGGCTGGTATGTCAATTTACGGTTAGACGATCCAACTGTACCGATGAACCCTGACGGAGTGGTTTTCAACTGGGACAGCGCTTTAGGTATGGATGCAGTCTTACACGAATCGGACTATCTGGCTACATCTGATGGCGAAAAATTGCCCTCGATTAAATCTTTCCGCAAGTCGCAAAAACGACTAGCCAAGGTTTCCAACCGTAAAGCAACCAAGAGGAAAGGTAGTCGTTCCCGTCGCAAATTGGCAAAACGTGAAGCTAGAGAGCATCAACGAATTGCAAGAGCTAGGCGCGATCATGCCTTCAAAACCGCTCACGAAGTTGTGAGAACGGGCAAAACAGTATTCTTTTACGAAAATCTTAACCTGAAAGGGTTGAGCAAGCGCAACGCTATCAAACAAGACGAGCAGGGGAAATACCTGCCTAACGGTCAAGCAGCTAAGTCTGGACTGAACAAGTCCTGGAATGATGCTGCGTTTGGGCAATTCTTCACAATCCTGGAATACATAGCTGCAAAAGCTGGAGCCGTTGCGATTGGAGTTAACCCGCCTACACCTCTCAATTACTTGCTGATCGAGATGAGTTCA
The DNA here is from genome assembly GCA_026786085.1 of Microcoleus sp. CAN_BIN18. Taxonomy (GTDB): domain Bacteria; phylum Cyanobacteriota; class Cyanobacteriia; order Cyanobacteriales; family Microcoleaceae; genus Microcoleus. Next base: position 868 of record JAJAYT010000461.1, read on the forward strand.
TCTTCACCGATTGCAGTATTCGTAAGTATTGGGATGAAATAGAAAATATTTGGGTTGATAGAGACATTAACGCTGCTATCAATATTAAAAGAGTCGGGCTGGGCGAGTTCCCGACTATAAACCGCCGTAAAGGGAAGATTGTTGTGGGTCATTATACAACTAATAGTACCTTGAAGGAAGTTCTCTCTACTCTTCGGAGTTTGGAGAAGCCCACACTATATGCAAAGCATTAGTGTGTGGAGTCGTCACGTATTAAGAATCGGATGAACTCACCTTTGTCTAAGTATCCTAACCGCCCTTGAAAAAAGTTGCTTTGGCAGATGAACGCAAATAGATATTAAATTTATCTGCGTTCATTTGCTTTGATCTGCGGTTGCATATGACCAAAGCACAGGGGATTTAAGCCCCCACCTTTAGGTGGATTGTTTTTAGGCAGGGGCTTAAATCCCCTGCCTAAAAACTTCGCACTCAACAGTCAACTGTCAACTGTCAACTGTCAACTGTTAAGATCGTACTAGGAAACGACGGAAGCAACTTTGGCTGCTGTCCGAGGACGACGACGACCTGTTACTGTATTAACCGGGACTGGTACTGGAGATGGTACTGATGATGATGCTACTGATGATGCTAACTTAGGTGCTTCAATCGAAAGCTGAGTTTTTTGTACAACTTCCGATCGCACTGCTTCTTCAGGAATTTGCATCAAGAATACTAGCATCGGATTGCTTTGCAGTTGTCGGCGCAACACTCGCCCAATTGCCTTCTCTATTTGCGTTTGCACTCCTACCCAGTCAACATTAACTTGTGCGTCAGCAGTTGCAGGTAGCACAAATTCAGACCAACGATCGCTCAAAACTGTTTCAATGGTTTCATTGATTAGTCCGATCACTTCCGTGCGATCGGCTGATGTCACCACACCTTTCAAGTGGACTTCTGGCTTAGCAACCAATTTTCCTTCCCAATTCAAAGCCGCCGCTACTGTTACAGCGCCATCTCCGGCTAACTGTTGACGTTCCTTGAGGACGTTGGCCTTCACCACGCCCGATCGCGAAGAGTCTACCAATTCAATTCCTGAAGGCACTTTAGTACCCAGTCGCATCGTATTTTCGGTCAACTCTACGACATCGCCGTTGTCAATAATCACCATATTGCTCGCGGGAATGCCCATGCTTTGAGCCGTCTTGGAGTGCTGAACCAGCATCCGGTGTTCCCCGTGTACCGGCAAGAAGAACTTGGGACGAGTCATGTTAATCATTAACTTCTGGTCTTCCTGACAGCCGTGCCCGGAAACGTGAATGCCTTTGTCGCGCCCGTAAACTACATTTGCGCCCAGCATCATCAATTTGTCGATCGTATTTACCACTGCGATCGTATTTCCCGGAATCGGATTAGCCGAGAAAATGACTGTATCACCCTTTCTGATTTTCAGTTCGTGATGTTCGCCGTTAGCAATGCGAGTCATCGCCGCCATCGGTTCCCCTTGAGAACCAGTAGTCAAAATCAAAACCTTGTCTTCAGCCAAATTGCGGATTTCTTTCAGAGGTTTGAAAAGACTATCTTCGCATTTGATGTAGCCGAGATTACGACAATGAGCGATGACATTCAGCATCGACCGGCCAACCACTCCGACATACCGATTGTTTTTCTTAGCCAAGTCCAAAACAATTTGCAATCGGTGTACCGATGAAGCAAAAGTCGTCAGCAGTACCCGTCCCGTTGCTTGAGCGATAATTCTGTCTAAATTCGGAGCAACAGAACGTTCTGAAGCGGTAAAGCCAGGAATTTCCGAGTTAGTAGAATCGCTGATCAAGCACAGCACGCCTCTTTCGCCATACTCCGCCAGCTTTTGCAAATCAAAATGCTCGCCGTCTACAGGAGTGTGGTCAATTTTAAAGTCTCCGGTGTGGATAATAATCCCTACGGGAGTGTGAATTGCCACCGTGAAACTATCGGCCATCGAGTGAGTGTTGCGGATGTATTCGACTAAGAAATGCTTACCAATTCTTACCGTGTCCCGTGGTCGAACTGTTCTCAATTCGGTGCGGTGAGACACTCCGGCTTCTTCCAATTTTCCGGCTAGCAAAGCCATCGCCAAACGCGGGCCGTAAATCACCGGAATTTCAAATTGTTTGAGGTGATAAGGGATGCCGCCGATGTGGTCTTCGTGACCGTGAGTGACGATCATACCTTGAATTTTGTGGCTGTTTTCCCTCAGGTAAGTCATGTCTGGGAGGACAATATTTACACCGTGCATTCCATCTGTCGGGAATGCTAAACCTGCATCTAAAAGAATTATTTCGTCACCGTATTCAAACACGCAAGTGTTTTTACCGATTTCGTGCAGCCCGCCGAGGGGAATAACTTTTAGAACTTGTGCAGTTGTATTTTTGATCATGCGTATCCTTTGTTAGTTATTTTGTTATTTGACTGTTGACTGTTGACTGTTGACTGTTGTCTACTGTCTACTATTTGTTGTTCGTTGATGGGGGCGATTTTTTCCAAGATATTCCAAGATATTTGTAAAAAACTCCCCTACGGGGTTTTACTCTCCCGTACAGTCAGTTGTCTCCACTCCTCAATCAGCAATTCTTAATTATCAGCTAATAATTGATAGCTCATGACTAATGACTGATGACTGATGACTGATGACAACCAAATATTTAATTTTCAGAAAACTCGTTCTCGCCTATCTAGTCTAGCTAGCTGATACCTGTGCTAGTTGACTCAGTACGTCCTTTAACTTTTGAGTTACCTCAATGGGCGGATCGCACAGGGGCGGACGGGTGGAACCTACATCCCAGCCTTGAAGTTTGAGAGCTGTCTTCACGGGAATGGGATTTGTGGTGAGAAATAGAGCTTTAAACAAGTCAAAAAGTTGCAAGTGAATCTGGGTAGCGACTTGAACTTGACCGGCCTCGAAAGCTTTGATCATCTGTTGCAGTTGCTCTCCTACCAGGTGGCTGGCTACGCTAACTACACCAGATCCTCCTACTGCCAGCATTGGCAAAGTTAGGGAATCATCTCCAGAATAGATCGCAAATTCAGGTGATGTCAAGCACCGAATTTGACTTGCTTGATCCAAGTTGCCACTTGCTTCTTTTACGGCTACTATATTGGGGATTTCTGCCAATCGAGCTACGGTCTCCGGCAACATATTCTGGCCTGTGCGACCGGGGATGTTATATAACATTATAGACAATTCTGGAGCAGATTGCGCGATCGCCCGAAAATGATTGTACAAACCTTCTTGTGGCGGCTTGTTGTAATAAGGAACGACCTGCAAACAACCGTCTAACCCGAGTTTAGCTGCTTTTTTGGTAGCTGCGACTGCTTCTGAAGTAGAATTCGATCCGGCTCCTGCTATTACCAAGGCTTTACCGGCTACTGCCTTTTGCACCACCTGAAATAATTCGTACTCTTCATCCCAGCTCATAGTGGGAGACTCGCCCGTAGTTCCGCACACTACTAAGCTATCCGTACCGCGATCGGCTAAATGAACTGCCAATTGTTCTGCTACCGCATAGTTAACGCTGCCGTCTTCCTTAAACGGCGTAATCATTGCAGTCAGAACCCGTCCAAACTTTACCACACTTTCTCCGATTTTAGACTGTTGATTTTGATTTTAAATTTTTGATTTCAGATGAAAGGTTTATCTAAAATCTTCATGTCTATTGCCCTATTGCCAGCTTCCCGCTAAATAGCAGCCGCCGCCGCAGATATTCGCAGCAAATCTTTATCTGCTAGCAACTCAGCTATCTGCACCGCATTTAAAGCCGCCCCTTTGCGAATTTGATCGCCGCACAGCCACATCTCCAACCCGCAGGGGTGAGAAATATCTTGGCGAATCCTGCCGACTAGCACCTCATCCTTTCCGCTGGCCTCGACGGGCATCGGGAAATAATTAGCTTGCCAGTCTTCTACCAGCTTAACCCCGATCGCCTGTTTTAAGATTTCCTTGGCCTCGATCGGGCTAAAAGGCTCTGCAAACTCCAGATTAATCGCTTCGGAATGGGCGCGCAGTACGGGAACCCGCACACAAGTTGCAGTAATTCTAATCTCGTCCGTCCCAAATATCTTCCGAGTTTCGTTGACCATTTTCATCTCTTCCTCACAATACCCCAAATCGTTAATCGGCGTATTGTGCGGAAACAAGTTAAAAGCTAGGGGGTAGGGAAAGATATCTGTTTTGGGAGTTTCCCCTGCCAAAATTGCCCTGGCTTGATCTTTCATTTCCTCCATCGCCCTCGCGCCCGCGCCGCTGGCAGACTGGTAAGTCGCCACAACTATGCGCTTTACTGGCCGAACTTTGTGCAGCGGCCTAACAGCAACTGGGATCTAAATCGTCGTGCAGTTGGGATTAGCAATGATACCTTGGTGAGATGCCGCCGCTTGGGGATTGACTTCGGGAACCACTAGCGGTACGTTCGCATCCATGCGGAAAGGGCTGGATTTGTCGATCACTACAGCCCCGGCAGCCACTGCTTTCGGAGCCCATAGTTTAGAAATAGAGCCGCCGGCGGAGGCGAGCACTAGATCTACATTATCGAACGATCGATCTCCCACTGCTTCCACCCGCAGCATTTCGCCGCCAAAAGGCAAAGTTGTGCCTGCTGAACGTTCCGAAGCCAGCAGCTTCAGGTGAGAAATCGGGAAACTCCGGCTGTGCAGGAGTTCTAGCAACTCGGCACCGACTGCGCCCGTAGCTCCTAAAATGGCAACTCGATAGGATTGAGACAAATTACTTTCCTCCGCAAATTAGAGTCTAAACATCGAAATCAAAAATTTAAATAACCGCAATACTGAATATAAAACTTAATTAATCTTATGCGACATCGGGGACGCGAGCAGATGGTAACGGTGCAGTTAACCACAGCGGTCGATCGTACTCAATCCCACCTTAGCATCTTTCGTCGTTAGCGAAGCTTGCAGAAGAGGATCGTCCCGCGCCAATCCGTATCCTTCTGCGAGCAGGCACGTCCTTTGACTTCTACTGGCCGCCGGAAACATTGACATCAGACGGCGATATATGCTATGGTGCATCGGCAATTAGTGGAATTAATGTCCATTTTCGTAGCAGCAAGAGCTAGTATCCTCAAACTAAAACTATTTGGCAAAAGCCAAAAAAGTAGCCGATCACGACTTACAGTCTCATCCGGTAGAGGTGTTTGTAGTTGTGCCGCTACAAGTCAAAGCGTACAAACTTAAAATACAGGCAAAGTCAGATTTGTATGTATTTTATTAGATGATTATTGTTAAATATCACAAAAGCCGATGAAAGTAACCCAGGAAAAACTTCCAGCTAGCCAAATTGGTCTGGAAATCGAAGTGCCATCAGAAAAGTCAAAACAAGCCTATGAGCAAGTAATTAAACAATTTGCTCGCGAGGTCAATATTCCTGGGTTCCGCAAAGGCAAAGTTCCCCGCCAAGTTTTGCTACAGCGCCTGGGCCAGACTCGCTTGAAGGCGACAGCTTTGGAAAATTTGATTAATGATTCTCTGCAAAAAGCCCTCGAACAAGAAAAAATTCAGGCTATTGGCAGTTTTGAACTGAGCATTGAGTTTGAAGAGTTACTAGCTAAGTTCGATCCAGAACAGACTTTGACTTTTACAGCTAAGGTTGACGTAAAACCAGAAGTCAAAATGGGGCAGTACACGGGCTTGCAGCTTCAAGCAGAAGAAGCTAAGTATGATGAGGCTCAGGTGGATGAGGTATTGGCAAAATATCGATCGGACAAAGCTACTTTAATCCCCGTAGAAGGCCGCCCAGCTCAATTAGGAGACATGGCTTTGGTTGATTTCGCCGGCAAATTTGCTGACGCACCCGAAGGCGAAACTCCCGCAGAAATTCCCGGCGGCGAAGCCCAAGACTTTCAAGTAGAATTGTCGGAAAATCAGTTTGTACCAGGCTTTATTCAAGGCATGATCGGGATGAATTCGGGAGAAACTAGAGAAGTTTCTGTCCAGTTTCCAGACGAGTACAGCAGTGAAGAATTGGCGGGAAAACCAGCAGTATTTACGATTACCCTGAAAGAACTTAAGGAAAAAGAATTGCCGGAGTTGGACGATGACTTCGCTCAAGAAGTCAGCGAATTTGAGACTTTAGCAGAACTGCGCCAATCCCTGGAAACTCGGTTTAAAACAGAGCAAGAAAACAAGACATCTGCTAACAAGGAAAAAGCTATATCAGCAGCACTGGTAGAGCTAATAGAAGTCGAAATTCCCGAAACAATGCTCGATCGCGAAATCGATTATTTGCTCAATCAACAAGCGGTTCAGTTGAAAAACTACGGCATAGATATCAACCAACTGTTTACCGAAGAAAACATGGGCCCGATGCGGGAACGCTCGCGTCCAGAAGCAGTCGATCGACTTAAGCAGTCTCTAGCTCTGGCAGAAGTAGCCAAGCTGGAATCCTTATCTGTTGAGACAGAAGAAGTAGTAGAAGAAGTAGCAAGAGTCAGAAAGCAATTTCCTAAAGGAGATTTTGACCCTCTAAAATTGATGGAATTTGTAGAAGAAGACTTGCTCAAACAAAAAACCCTGAAATGGTTGGAGGAAAAAGGTACGATCGAACTCGTACCTGAAGGCTCTCTAACTCCCCCAGCAGGCGAAGAAGCAGAAGCATCAGACGCGGAAGTTTCAGCAGAAGCAACCACAAGCGTCATCGACGTGGAAGTTGTAGGCGAAGAGTAAAACCTTCTAGTTTTGCTTCTAGAACTACAAGTGTAGCGTGCGCTTAGCAAGCACCGATTGGTGCCAACAAGCACGTCAAACGTAGTCATAGATTGTTGTTTGATGATCAGGCCCAGATCCCCCCTTAGCTTGCCCCCTACTCCCCCTTAATAAGGGGGGGACAAGAAGCACTCAAAGTCCCCCTTGCTTTCGGGGGATTTAGGGGGATCTGGCAAGAGGGGGTAAACGAAATTTATTAACTTTTAAGCTTAAGTTGACACCAATGCTGCGCACCTGATGCTTGCTAAAACAGGGCTGGCGCGCGGGGGCTAGAAACCCGGTTTCTATGTAGATGCCTCGCCACCAAACCAAGATTTTTCAAGAAACCGGGTTTCTGTTGGTAAATTCTATACAAGCTCCGGGCGCGCACTAGAAACAGCCATGATTTGCAAGTAAGTCTTTTAACTCATTCACTCCGCCAGCGTTGCGAGTCATGCAAAAAGCAATCTCACCCACCCATTCACTCCCCATTCCCCCCATCTGGGTTGAGAAGAGGCATAATAGTTATAAGCTGTCGGCTTAATTTCAAGCTTTCATCAGCAGCAAATTGTCTAGTATCCTTGACTGGTGTCTTATGGTTGTATCTCAATCTTCCAATTACCTAATTACGAGCTATAACGATTTTGATGTCAGCTCTAGTCCCAGCAATGTAGTGCCGATGGTACTAGAACAGTCGGGGATGGGCGAGCGGGCATTTGACATTTACTCGCGCTTGCTGCGGGATCGAATCGTGTTTTTAGGAACCCCCGTAACCGACGAAGTGGCTGACTCGATAGTCGCTCAGCTATTATACTTAGATGCCGAAGACCCAGAAAAAGATGTCCAAATGTACATCAATTCCCCCGGTGGCTCGGTGACGGCAGGCATGGCAATTTATGATACGATGCAGCAAATTCGCCCGGATGTGGTGACGATTTGTTACGGTTTGGCAGCGAGTATGGGCGCATTTCTGCTGACAGCAGGAGCCCACGGTAAGCGGATGTCTCTTCCCAGTTCGAGAATTATGATTCACCAGCCGCTGGGAGGCGCTCAAGGTCAAGCAGTTGATATTGAGATTCAAGCCAAAGAAATCCTGTATCATAAGCGTAAGCTGAATGAACTGCTAGGGCATCACACAGGTCAACCGATCGACAAATTAGAGGCGGATACAGAGCGCGACTTTTTTATGTCAGCCGAAGAAGCCAAAAATTACGGTTTGGTCGATCGAGTTATCGAAAAAGAAAACCTTCCGGCTGCGGGAGAAAATGTCACTGCACTGAAATAAGAGGCTGTTATGTCTAAGTACGACTCCCATCTAAAATGTTCGTTTTGTGGCAAGTCTCAAGAGCAAGTGCGCAAGTTAATCGCAGGCCCAGGTGTGTATATCTGCGACGAATGTGTGGACTTGTGCAATGAAATTTTAGATGAGGAGTTGTTTGATTCGAGTACAGTGCCGACGGCAACGGCTCCGAAGCAGGAAACGACGCAAAAACGCCGCGCTACCTCGGGCAAAAGTATGTCGATGAGCCAAATTCCCAAGCCCAGGGAAATTAAAAGTTACCTCGACGAAAACGTGATTGGCCAAAATGAGGCGAAAAAGGTACTATCAGTCGCTGTTTACAACCACTACAAGCGTCTGAGCTTTATCCATGCCAAAAATAGCGGCAAGCACCCGCCGGAAGAAGTAGAACTGCAAAAATCGAATATTTTGTTGATCGGGCCGACGGGCTGCGGGAAAACACTGCTGGCTCAGACTTTAGCCGAGATGCTAGATGTGCCGTTTGCGGTGGCTGACGCGACGACGCTGACCGAAGCGGGCTACGTTGGCGAGGATGTGGAAAATATTTTGCTGCGACTGCTGCAAGTGGCAGATATGGATGTCGAAGAGGCGCAGCGCGGAATTATTTATATTGATGAAATTGACAAAATTGCCCGCAAGAGCGAAAATCCTTCGATTACGCGGGATGTTTCGGGGGAAGGAGTGCAGCAGGCGCTGTTAAAAATGCTGGAAGGGACGATCGCCAATGTACCTCCCCAAGGCGGCCGCAAGCATCCCTATCAAGACTGCATCCAAATTGATACCAGCAATATCATGTTTATTTGCGGTGGTGCTTTTGTCGGTCTGGAGAAAGTGATCGAGCAAAGAACTGGTAAAAAGTCAATGGGTTTTATTCAGCCCGGAGAAGGTCAGCCGAAGGAAAAGCGGGCTGCTGATGTACTCAAGCAACTGGAACCCGATGATTTGGTGAAATTTGGGATGATTCCTGAGTTTATCGGGCGGGTGCCCGTGGCGGCGGTATTAGATCCGCTGGATGAGCAAACGCTGATGGCGATTTTGACTGAGCCGCGCAATGCCTTGGCTAAGCAGTATCAAAAGCTGCTAAAGATGGATAATGTGCAGTTGGACTTTGATTCGGATGCGATTCGGGCGATCGCCCAGGAAGCATACCGCCGCAAAACTGGAGCGCGGGCGCTGCGGGGAATTGTCGAAGAATTGATGTTGGATGTGATGTACGAGTTGCCGTCGCGCAAGGATGTCGCCCGGTGTATGATTACTAAGGAAATGGTCGAGAAGCGATCGACTGCCGAATTGTTAGTGCTTCCGTCTTCGCTACCAAAACCAGAATCAGCTTAAATCCACCGGTTTTCAGTATGAGTAGCCGTAGGGTGCGTCGCCATCAACAATGCTCAAGAAAGAGCGACAATCTCCTAGCGACGCACCTGGCAAACAGGGTTGATCAAACAAGCCTCCGTTTCAATCCGCCGAACACTTCTGTTGTAGCAAGCTTTTTTAGAAATGGTATAATACCAATTTGAAAAATTGTTGCTACAACACAACTTTTGGGCTGAGTGAGCGTCGGGGTTGTTTACTCAAATATTGTCGGTGCGTCGCTATGAGATTGTAGATATTTTTTGGGGATTATCGATGGCGACACACCCTACAAATACGGCTTTGCATGAATTTTGGAAATTGGTATAAGGTGCGCCGCCACTCGAAAAGTTGATAGAATTTAGGGATTAAAGAATGGCGACCCACCCTATAAATACGGCTTTGCATAATTTTTCATTATTGCCATAAAAACCCTTCGATTACCAATCGATGAAATCATCCTGAGCTAACTCAGCAGATAACTCAGGAAAATCCGGTTCAGTTTCCAATCTAAAAGTTTCCGACTCCCAAATCTCTAAATCATCAGACAAATCAACTACTTGTCCCTCAAACATATCAGCCCATCGCCTACTCGTATTCGCGACAGCTTCAGCATCAGCCCGCACCGCTACAGCCTGAGTATTTAAGTCATTCTGAGAGTCTGTAGAACTGTTTGTCTGCCGCAGGGGTTCAGAAACATTTGGCACATTAGCGCTAGTATTTTCAGCCGCCCAGGAGTGTTTTTGCTCTGCTCCTCCGTTCCCCAAAAAATCGTCGGGCATCTCAGAACTCGCCGACTTCTGCACCTGTTGATTCGCATCAATAACAGGAGGAGAATTTCTAGGATTTTCGGCAACACTTCCGTTAGAAGTTGGCAAATCCGGGGCGCGGGAACTATTAGTTTCAGCGGGATTTGTCACTCCCACTTTTACTGTTACTTGACGGTTAAAAACTTGCACAAAAGCTTCTTCAATATTAGCTACTTTGTCTTTAACCATCTTGAGCAACGGCTGCGAACTAATCTTAACATAAGCACTATCATTGCTAAAAATTACTAGCTGTCCGTGTTGGCGAAGCAGCGATTGAGTGCCGTGGGGGCGCACGCGGTCAAGTACCTGTTCCCATACTCTATCTAAATCAATTTCATCGGCTGAATTAGTTGGTGAATAATGTGTTTCAGCACTAGGTATGGGTGCGGGAATCGGTGCGGTAGGTGTGCTTTCTGTGCGATTAGCCGCAGGTGGCGGCTGCGGGGGCGGATTTTGAGGTTTGGCTGCGGGAGGCTGTTCGATATGAGTTGTGGAACTCCCCCCCTTAGCAAGGGGGGGCTGGGGGGGGTAAATTTGGGATTGAGCAATATTTCTACCTGGTTCTGCTGTTGGTTGTGGCTGAGTTCTAATTGCTGATGGCAACAATCCCAACAGCGTCACTTCCAGCCACAAACGCGGCTGAGTGGTGTTTTTAATTTGCACTTCGTGGGTTTGCAAATGTTTCTGACCTGCCAAAATTAACTCGGCATCCCAAGCACGAGCAAAATCACAGAGTTTTCCCCAAGTTGCGGCAGTTAAAGCTACTAAATCTGACCGTTTTGGGGCGGCTTTGGCTATTAGCAAATCTCTGTAAAAGCTGGCGAGACTTTG
>JAJAYT010000462.1 GCA_026786085.1 Microcoleus sp. CAN_BIN18
AGTCAGATCTGTAAAAGAGACCGGGCCAAGGTCCTACTTCCTTCTTCCTTCTTCCTTCTTCCTTCTTCCTTCTTCCTTCTTCCTTCTTCCTTCTTCCTTCTTCCTTCTTCCTTCTTCCTTCAATCCGTTGCCGAACTTCCTTTATATTTTGGAAAATAATCTAATGAACAATCAACAACCAGGGACGGCATTAGGCAATATTTTAGTAGTAGATGATACGCCAGAAAACCTGCGCTTGTTATCCACCATGTTGACTCATCGTGGGTACGCGCCCCGCTGCGTGATTAACGGGCAAATGGCTCTGAGAGCCTGCAATTCTAATCCACCAGATTTGATTTTGCTCGATATCATGATGCCGGAAATGAACGGCTACGAAGTGTGTCAGCACCTGAAATCAGAACCTAAAATTCGCGATATTCCGGTAATTTTCATCAGCGCTAAAGATGAAGTATTCGACAAAGTAAACGCATTTGCTGTGGGAGCAGTTGACTATATTAGCAAGCCGTTTCAGTTTGAAGAAGTCCTCGCCCGCATCGAAAGTCACCTTACCCTGCGAAATTTACAAAAGCAGCTAAAAGAACAAAATGTGCTGCTTCAAGAAGAAATCACCAGCCGCTTAGCTGTGGAAAAAACCCTGCACGAAAAAAACCAAATCTTGCAACAAGAAATCAGCACCCGCCGCGCTGTTGAAAAAACCCTGCAAGAGCAAAATTTGATCCTCCAACAAGAGATATCGCAGCGCCAGTATGCCGAATATGCTCTCTTGAAATCTAACCAAGAATTGGCGCGTTCAAATGCGGAACTCGAACAATTTGCTTATGTAGCTTCTCATGACTTGCAAGCGCCTTTAGCAACCATTGCTAGCTACGCTCAACTTTTAGAAAAACGCTACAAAGATCAACTCGACAGCCAAGCTAGTAAGTTTATCGGCAATATCGTTCATGGCTGTACGAGAATGCAAACTTTAATTGACGATTTGCTGGAATATTCGCGAGTTGGTCGGAGTCAGAGACCTTTTGAACTTGTAGATTGTAATCACGCAATCCAGCAAACAATTGCCAATCTGCAAGGGGCGATTCGCGACACTGAAGCAGTTGTTACATACAACAACTTGCCAACGGTAATGGGGGATAATTCTCAGCTTGTACAACTCTTTCAAAATTTAGTTGGTAATGCGATTAAGTATCGCCACGATGCAGCGCCTGCGGTTCATATTACGGCTTGCAAACAGGAGGGAAATTGGTTATTTTCTATCTCTGATAATGGAATTGGGATTGCTCCGCAGCATCAAGAACGCATCTTTCAAATTTTTCAACGCTTGCACACTCAAAGAGAATATTCTGGGACAGGTATTGGTTTAGCAATTTGTCAAAAGATTGCGGAACGTCACGGCGGATCTATTTGGGTGGAGTCGGAACCGGGTCAAGGTTCAACTTTTTACTTGACTATTGCTGATTAATCGAGACATTATACAGGCAGTTATAGCAGTTGACAGTTGACAGTTGACAGTTGACAGTTGCATAACGGGAATCAAACCATTGATGCTTGACGGTATCAGCTCTATTCATGAAGTTATTTATGTCCTCACCGATGTGGCGGTTGCTATATGTAGAAGCTAGAAGACAGGGGGAGTTGAATTAAATCTTATATTTTCAGGCAGAACCTGGGAGGTAGAAGTTAAATTGGCAGTTAGAATAAAAAATGTTTTGCGTTGACAGCCGAGTCAGTTCGTGATATAATTTTAAGTCTTAAACACAATTTTTGCAGCGATCGCCCTCACCGCAATCTAACCGCCGATGTCTGTGTATGTGCAATTTAATAACAGTCCGGGAAATCAAAGGTGACATTTAACTTAGTTTGAACAAATTTTGATTAATAATTATTAATTATGAAAGCAGTTTTTGACTTAGCTGTGCCTCCTGCTTGCTTTAAAGTTTTGTTAGTAGAAGACAACTCTCAAGAAGCTGAGCTGATTGAAGATTTGTTGTCAGAGATTAGTGGCAAGCAGCGTATATTACTGACGAAAGTTGAGCGCCTCAGCGAAGCGCAGGAACGATTGAATCAAGAAACTTTTGATATCATTTTATTAGACCTTTCACTGCCAGACAGTCGGGGAATTGAGACGGTGGCTCGGGTACAAGAGTACGGGGTAAATGTGCCGATCGTAGTTTTGACCGCTCAAAACGACGAAGAGCTTGCCCTGCGGTTGATTTCGGTCGGTGTACAGGATTATTTAGTCAAAAGAAAAATCGACGGCGAACTGTTAATTCGATCGCTCCGTTACGCCATAGAACGCCAAAACAGTCAAGATGCTTTGCGAAAAAGTGAAGAAAAATATCGCTCGGTGGTGGAAAATTCCCTGATCGGAATTGCCATCGTCGCTCCAATTATTGCCCCCGCAATTGCTGAAAATTGCAATTGGATAGAAGTTAACGATGCGCTGTGCAATTTGCTGGGCTACGAGCGCGACGAACTCGTACAAAAGCATTGGCTGGAGTTGACTCATCCAGATGATTTTGATGCTAATTTTGACAAATTGTCTGAGATATTAGCAGGTAAGACCGACGGTTACATCTCAGACAAAAGATGGTTCAGAAAAGACGGTGAAATAGTTCATACGCGAGTTTCGCTGCGCTGTATCCGCGGCCTGGACGGGTCGATTGACCGGATGATCAAAGTAGTGTTGGACGTGAGCGATCGCTACCGCTACGAAGCTAAACTGAAAGCGTCAGAAGAATTTTTAAACCACACCATAAATGCTATTCCAGACCCAATTTTTGTCAAAGACGAGCAGCACCGCTGGATGATATTAAATGATGCTTTTTGTCAGTTGATCGGCAAATCGCGGCAAGAACTGCTCGGCAAATCAGATAATGACTTTTTCCCGCCATCAGAAGCTGATGTTTTTTGGACAAAAGATGAAGAAGTATTGACAAGGGACATCTGCTTGGAAAGTGAAGAAAAATTCACAGATACCGCCGGGAAAGAACGCATCATTTCTACCAAGAAAAGCGTCTTTAAAAGAGCAGACGGCAGTAAAGTAATAGTTGGCACAATTAGAGATTTTACCGAATACAGACGGCAGCAAAGAGCCCTGGAACAAAGCGAAGCTCGATTTCAAAAACTGGTAGCTAACCTGCCGGGAATAATTTATCAATTCCGAAGGTCAGCAACTGGAAAAAGGTCTTTTCCCTACGTCTCTTCAGGCAGCCGCCAACTGTACGAATTAGAGGCAGAAGCAATAGAGCAAAATGCGGAACTGATTTTTAGCGAAATTCACGCAGACGATCGTTTAGATTTTGAAGCATCGATCGCAATTTCAGCCGCTACCCTAGAACCTTGGCAGCAGCAGTGGCGGCAGATTTTGCCATCGGGAAAAGTTAAGTGGCTGCAAGGAGCGGCGAGACCGGAAAGGCTGAACAATCGGAGCAAATCTGGGAGCGAAGGCGATATTCTCTGGGACGGTTTAGTGATGGATATCACTGAATTAAAGCAGGCACAAACAGAGCGCGATCGCTTTTTTACCATCTCCTTAGACTTGCTTTGCATTATAGGTTTCGACGGCTATTTTAAACGTTTAAACCCTGCTTGGTCAAATGCCCTGGGCTACAGCAGCGCCGAACTTTTTGCAAAACAAGTAATCAAATTTATTCATCCAGACGATCGAGAAGCCACTCTAGCCGAAGCCAAAAAGGTAATAACTGGCACGCCTAGTATTTACTTTGAAAACCGCTTTCTCTGCAAAGATGGTTCTTACAAATGGTTGCTGTGGACGGCCTCGCCCTTTAGCGAAGAAGGTTTAATTTATGCGGTTGGCCGCGATATTACTTCTCGCAAACAAGCTGAGTCGGAACTTCAGCGGCGAGCAGTCGCTATGGGCGCTGCTTATGACGGTATTGCTATTTTTAACGAGCGTAAAGAATGTATTTATTCAAACGACGCTTATCTGAAAATGTACGGTTTGGCTAGCGCTAGCGAACTGCACGGGAAGACATGGCAACTGCTCTACAGCCCAGCAGAAATTCAATATCTTGAACGTGAAGTAATGCCGAGCTTCCTCGAAAAAGGGTACTGCAATATAGAAGCGACAGGTCAGCGTCGCGACGGTACTAAGTTCCCTCAAGAATTGTCGCTGACAATGCTTGCTGGTGGCGAAATAATTTCGATCGTCCGCGATATTACTAATAGAAAAAAGGTAGAATCAGCACTGCGATCGAGCCAGCGCCGCTATCAAACTTTGGCAGAAGCATCGCCGGTTTGCATATTTCACAGCGATGCGTTTGGCAATTGCTTTTATGTCAATCAGCGGTGGAGCGAAATCACGGGATTAAATGCAGAATTAGCAGCAGAAACTGGCTGGATGAATGCGATTCATCCCGATGATGCAGATCGGGTGAAAAATGAATGGTATCGGGCAATTATTGACAAAATTCCTTTTAAATCAGAATACCGCTTTCAGTATCCAGATGGTCGCGTAATTTGGGCGATCGGTCAGGCGATCGCCGAAATCGGAGAACAGCAGGAAATTAAAGGCTATATCGGTACTATTACTGATATTACCGATCGCAAACAAGCCGAATTAGACCTACTGCGGGTGACTCAAGCGGTGGAAAGTACGAGTGATGCGATCGGCATTGCTGACTTGACAGGGCGATCGATCTACCACAATCAAGCCTTTATTCAGCGGTACGGCTACACAGCAGAAGAACTGAACACAGCAGGCGGAGCAACGGCAATTTACCCGCAAACTCAAGTGCTGCTAGAAATGTTTAAAACGATCCGTAAAGGCAAATCTTGGCAAGGCGAACTCAAAATCCAAACTAAAAGCAACGAACTGGTAACAACTTTATTTCGCGCCGACTGCATTAAAGATGAAACTGGCAATTTAATCGGCCTAGTGGGAGTAATTACCGACATCACCGATCGCAAACAAGCCGAGATAGCGCTGTTGCAGCAATTAAGGCGAGAACGGCTGGTAGTTGCCATGCTCGATCGCATTCGCTCCTCCCTCAATTTAGAAGAAATCCTCACCGCTGCTGTCGAACAAATGCGGCAATTTTTGCAAACAGACCGCACACTGATTTACCGCTTTAATCCCGACTGGAGCGGCACTGTAGTTGTGGAATCCGTGGTCAAAAATCGCATATCTCTGCAAAATTTCCATAATCTAGATCCTTGTTTTAGAGATAAATTTGTTGCTATTTACCAGCAAGGCTGTATTCGATCTATAGAAGATATTTACAATGAAAACCTGAGCGAATGCTACATTGAATTTCTCGAAGAATTTCAAGTTAAA
The DNA here is from genome assembly GCA_026786085.1 of Microcoleus sp. CAN_BIN18. Lineage (GTDB taxonomy): Bacteria > Cyanobacteriota > Cyanobacteriia > Cyanobacteriales > Microcoleaceae > Microcoleus. The sequence continues at coordinate 5,297 of JAJAYT010000462.1, forward strand.
GCTAACTTAGTAGTGCCGATTTTACAAGCACGAGAAAGCATTTCCCAGACTCAACCAACCGCAGAAAATCAGCTTTGGGGGCTGCTAATCGCCCACGATTGCAGCGGCCCCCGTGCCTGGGATTCGTCAGAAATAGAATCCCTCCGGCAATTGTGCGTGCAATTGGCGATCGCGATCCAGCAATCGACGCTATTTCAACAAGCACAAACCGAAATTGCCGATCGCAAACTAGCAGAATCCGCCCTGCAACAAGCCGTATTAGCCGCCGAAAGTGCCAACCGCGCCAAAAGCGAATTTCTCGCCAACATGAGCCACGAACTGCGCACGCCTTTAAACGGCGTTTTAGGTTACGCTCAAATCATCAAAACCGACAAAGACTTAAGCTCAGATCACCAAGAAAGTCTCAGCAACATTCAACAGTGCGGCGAACATTTGCTAATGTTAATCGACGATGTTTTAGACCTTTCCAAAATCGAAGCTAGAAAAATGGAACTCTACCCGGAAGAGTTGAATTTTCTAAATTTTACGAAAAATATTACCGACCTGTTTCAGATGCGGGCAGCTCAAAAAGGGATTTCTTTCAATTACGAACAAGTATC
>JAJAYT010000463.1 GCA_026786085.1 Microcoleus sp. CAN_BIN18
CCCTTGAGAGTGTCACTAGAAGACCGCAATTCGATCGCAAAGTCTGGACAAATCGGGGCGAATGAGGCTTTTTGTGCTTCAGTTAAGGCATTCCAGCGCTCTAGTTTAATCCATGAGGCATCGGGGGAGCGGGTTGCTCCATTGGGCAAGGTAAAGCCTGCACTGGAGTCAAACGTTTCACCTGTGCCATCTTCTTCTGCCCAGTTCGCAAGTTGCTGAAAAATCTTACCGTTTCGATTACCTGTATCTGAAAAGGCTGGTGACATAATGATAACTTCCCCACTGGCTGTACGCTCAATTCTCAAATCGCGATTCACTAGACAGAATTCATAGAACTGTTCAACAGTCATCGATTCGATCGCAGGGAGATTGACGATCAGTGGGATGCTTTCGGTTTGAATTAACAGCGTCGTCATGGTTTTTCCTCATTTGGTGCAGGCGTGACATCAAGAGACTGTTGCACTCAGACATGATATAGAGGAGACTGCACGTGCCGTGTCCCTACATCAATCACCGTAGGGAGACGGCACTGCCGTGTCCTCATTTCGGATAATATTAATTCCGATGCAACCGGAATTGATAGGACAGAATACCTTAAGCTTACCCTATCTTAGCTTGGCGATCGAAAGTCTTAGTCGATCGGGGAATCGCAGCCTTGTATCCGCTTTTGGGCGGTGTTAATCATCTTTTTTGCCTGTAAGTAAATAAGTAATCATGTATCCCTTGCCCTTAATTTGAATAGCGCCGCGCCTCTGAAAAGTATATTTATCTTTTAATATTTCGTAGGTTTCGGCGGTGACTTGAATGCAGCCGGTAATGCCGTGGGATTCCATGCGCGAAGCAATATTTACTGTGTCGCCCCAGAGGTCGTAAATAAATTTTTTTAAGCCGATGACGCCCGCAACTACAGGGCCGGTGCTAATCCCGATCCGAATGCTGAATGGTTCGGGATGATTTAAACTAAGAAGCCGGATTTCGTGTAGCATATCGATCGCCATATTAGCGATCGCCTCTGCATGATCCTCTCGCGCCGTAGGTAAACCGCCGACAACCATGTAAGCATCACCAATAGTCTTAATTTTCTCTAAACCGTGGCGATCGGCCAAGTGGTCAAAAGCTGAAAAAATATCATTGAGCACTTTCACCACCGCAGTCGCTGAAATTCTCGACGACAATTCTGTAAAGCCCACAATATCGGCAAACATCACAGTTACTTCCCCAAAACTTTCGGCGATATTGTGTTCATTGTCCTTCAAACGCAGGACGATCGCCGCCGGCAAAACATTCAGCAGCAGTTGCTCAGATTTCGCTTGTTCCAGTTCCAACTGTAGGTAAGCAGCCTGCAACTGTTCGGCTTGGAGAACTCTTTCTCCCGCTAGCTTTTCGATTTGGGCGCTGCGACTCAAAGCTGTCAGCATATATGTCACCGGAATCAGAGTCCACAGCATCCCCATCGTCAGAGTTCCCCAAGAACGCCAGTGCTTGCGAGTGCTGCGAATTTCCGCAGTTGCGGACACGTACAGAGACCACTGGTTGCCACTAATTTTCAGCATCCTTTGGCAAGCTGTATACTCCGGGCCTGGATTGTCAAGAATCGGACAGTTTGACTTGACTTGCCGTTGGGCATCGGCTGATGCGGTCAACACTTGTTGGCTGGAGGATTGGAACAGCACCGCAAATTGCTGAATTTTGCCGTCAGCAGACAGATTTTTGATAACCGGGTCTATCGCGTGCGGTAACAGCGGCGGTGCTTCTTGCTTGCCTGGAGCGTCGCTGGCGAGATAAATGGTGAGGTAGTCGGTATTGCGTCCTTTTAAAGAAGTTTGGAAAATATCTTTGCCTCGAAATACGCCCAGAACAAATCCTTGCAGCAGTTGGTGGCGGGATTCCAGGGTAGTCGGTTTAGTGCTGTTTTGGTAAATCGGAACTATTGCCAAAAGACCCAGTTCTGGGGAATTGCCCTGAGTTAGGCCGGTGTAGCTAGTGACAACCATTTCTCCAGTATCGCGCGATCGATCGATCGCAGCGCGGATTTCTGGGTGAGAGGCGAGATCAAAGCCCAATGTTGTCTCGTTTCCGGCTGTTGGTTCGACGTAGAAAGCTGGGAAGTATTCGGAACGCTGACCGGCCTTGCGCAGTTCTCCTCCGGGGCCGCGCTCTGTAATCTCGAAGCTGGGGTCGGTTTCGGTTCGGGCTTTGGCTTCGTAGTTGGGCCGCTCTAAATTGGGGACGCGGGGAGCCCAAGCCAGGAGTTGCAGGCTGGGGTGGACGGATAGGGGACGACCGACAAAGCTGGTAAAAGAGGAACGTTCGACGACGCTAAAGGCTTTCATGTAGTCGCTGAGGGCGAGAACTGCGTCTAAGTCGGAGTTGAGTTGGCGCTCAATGCCGATCGAAATATCGTCAATGCGGCGGTGCATTTCGTAGTCGCGGCGCCTGTCTTCCCAGCTCCAAACCAAGGCAAATGACAGGGCCGAGAGTCCGACACCGAAAGCGAGCGTCAACCCGGCTGGAATGTAGCGAGACCAGGATAAAGGTAGTTTTTTCAGCATAATTGCCTAGCGAATAAGGGCAGCAGATGAGCACACCGCGCAAGTGCGATTAATTTCGGCGTCTGAATGCCGTTAATTCAAACCGCTGATAACTCAAGCACCGACTGCAATTGGGAATTAAAAGTTAGATATTGAAACTTTTAGCTTAATTTCCTTACGCTACTGCGGAAGTTCAATCCAGAATTCTGCTCCCTGTCCGGGCGCACAGATGCACCGCAGACTTCCCCTATGTTTTTCTACCACAATCTGATGGCTTATGGACAATCCCAAGCCTGTTCCAGACCCGACGGGTTTGGTGGTAAAAAATGGGTCAAACAGCCGTCTGCGAACGTCTTCGGTCATTCCCGGGCCGCTGTCGGCGATGCAAATGACGATGCGATCGGAGCGATCGAGCTGACTTTGACTGTGGCTGTTCAACTCAGCTTTTTTGATCAGGGTGCGAATCACGATCGTCCGGGGTTGCTTCTGGTTTTCTAAAGTGTCGATCGCATTATTGATAATATTAAAAAACACCTGGTTTAACTGGCCCGCACAGCAGTTAACTTTCGATACTTTTCCGTATTCTTTAATAACTTTAATCCCATTCTTTTCACAGCTTTGGTTCAATCGGTGCTGCACAATTAACAGCGTGCTGTCAATTTCTTCGTGAATGTCTGCCAACTTCATTTCTGCTTCGTCCAGCCGAGAAGAATTCCGTAGCGATAACACGATTTTACTAATTCTTTCTACTCCTACGCTCATAGAATTTAGCATTTTTGGCAAATCTTCCTTGAGAAAATCCAACTCTAATTCCAATACGGTTCACTTAAGACAAATCTCCCCTAACCCCAGCCCTGTCTGGCGTGTCTGCTGAGTCTGAATAAAAGTCTCTCAAACACCTAAAATATCGTAGTTTGTAGGGTGCCATAAGAGCGCACCGGCTCATCTTGTAACGTGCGTCAAAAAGCATTGAAAAAGTCAACCAGTACGCATTTCGATGGGTATCAAAGTCAACCGGTGCTTACGGCCCACCCTACAAACTACGATATTTCAAGCATTTTTGGCACTAAAAAGCAAGCTGGGCAGACACGCCAGACAGGGCTGCCTCTAGCCCCCCTTAAAAAAGGGGGGGGGACAAGAATGCCCTCGCATCCCCGGGGCATAAATAGTGTTAAGTGAACTGTATTGGGTCAAAACCGTTCTAAACTGACAAGCTAATGCAAGAACCCTGAGCAGTTTTGCTTACTTCAATCCTAGCTTGAAAAACTTCTTTGAGCTGCGCCATGTGGGTGACGGTGAGGATGCAGGCGAAGTCAGGGGCGATCGCATTAATTGCAGCAATCAGCCGATCGCACCCTTCAGCATCCTGAGTCCCAAATCCCTCATCAATAATCAACATTTGCAAAGCCGTCCCCGCCCGCTGAGACAACAATCTCGCCAGCGCCAACCGAATCGCAAAATTAATCCGAAAAGCTTCGCCACCGGAATAAGTTTCATAGGCGCGAGTCCCGCGAGCGTCAGCAATTAAAATGTCTAAAGTGTCAATCAATTTAGTTGATTTTTTCGCAGCCGCCGCCCGCTGAGTAATAAATTGAACGTGCAATTGATTCGCGCTCAGTCTCGATAATATCTGATTGGTTTCAGCTTCGAGTTGAGGTAAAACATTTTCAATCATCAAAGCTTGAATGCCGTTTTTGCCAAAGGCTTGACCCAACTCTTGATAAACTTTATATTGGCGTTTGGCAACTTGCATTTGCTCTTTTTGAGCTACTAGCTGAACTTGCAACTGTTCCAGATTTTGCTGCTGCTGCTGGAGTCGCCCGAGACTGCCCAAATGTTGGTCTAGCTGCTGGCGGCGGCGACTTATTTGCTGTTCGATCGCACTTATTCGCGCACTTGGCTCGGGATGTTGTTGTAACTGCTGGTTCATTGCTGAAGTTTGAGCGCTGACAGCTTCCAAATCTCGATCGCGCACTGCGATAGAATTGGCGATTTCAGTCACCCGCTGCTGTACTTGCGGGTATTGCTGAGTTGCCGATCGCAGTTTTTCGGCGCGGGCAATCCAAAATTGCGATCGGCGCATTTCGCTGCGGACGTGTTCGTGCTGCTCCAAATTATAGCCAACTTCCAGAATGTATCTATCTAAAGATAGAATTTGCTGCTGTATTTCGGAGCTATTTTTTTGCTGTTCTAACTGTTGTTGTACAGTGGCTAATTGAGCTTGCAAATCCGGGCGGCGGCTGTTAATTTTATTGAGTTTCTGTTGAGCATCTTTGATTTGAGCTTGCTTAATTTCCGCCCACCGCAAGCGCTTTTCATCACTGCGGGCGAGGGAGTGACTGCGATCGCTATAATTGAGCTGTTTCAGTTGCATTTCAATTTGCTGGAGTTGGCCCAAATCATCGGCCCCGTACTCGCCTGTACTCAGCAACCGCTCTATTTCCTCCGCATCTTGACGCATACTTTGCAATCGAGTTTCATCTTGGCCCAGTCCATCCAATTGTGCTTGCAAATGGCTGCGACGTTCCCGCAATTCTTGATAGGGCGCTAATTCCTGTTCAAGTTCGCGGTATTCGTGTCTGAGGACTTGAATTTCGCGATCGGAGACAGCCAACTGTTCGCGTACAACCCACAGTTGGTTCCAAATTTCTTGCTGTTGGGAGTGGTGTTTTGTGACTACCAAATTCCAGTAGTGTTCGTCTAAAGGTCGATCGCACAAAGGACAATTGCCAAAATTTGCATCCCGCACCATTAAAGGCGAATTCGATTGCTCGTTTTCGGCAAAATTGGCGGATTTAGCTTCGCCTGCGGTGGTTTCTCCTTCATTTTTCCGCAGCAGTTGCAGTTTTTGGTCAATTTCGGTGAGTCTGGTTTGATAGTCGCGGCTTTTGGCTTGCAGGTTTTCCAGAAAGCTGTGCCTTTCTTGGCCTTTTTCGCGGACTCGTTCCTGATAAACTCGCTTGTTTTCCAACTGCAAAATTTGATTGGCGATGGCGGAGATTTCCTGCTGTAATTGCGGCTGTCGCTGCTGTTGCTGAACTTGTAACTGTCGGTTGATTTCGGCTAATCGGGCGGTTAAACCAGCGCTGGCGCGATCGAGCTTTTGTTGCTTTTGCTGTTGCTGTTGTAGCAGCGGCGAAACTTGCAATTGCAGTTGGTCGAGTTCGCTGAGACGCGATCGAACAGCTTGCAACTGTGCGAGTCCTTTGTCAACCTCCGGCTGCTGTTTTAGAACACCTAGAACCTCTTTTTCATCCTGTTCTAAAACATCTAACTGAGCTTGCAACTGCTGAATTTTGCTTTGCAAAAAGCTCAATTCGTCGCGCTGCTGTTCCTGCAATTTTTGTCGCTGATTTTGGGCTTCTTGGTTAGCTTTGAATTTGCCAGCCTGAGTTTCTTCTGTGGCTTGCAAGCCATGAAAATAAGCAATACCTGCTGTTATTTCGTTTTCTTGTTTGAGGAGAGCTTGCAGCTCATTTTCCTGTTGTTTGGCCGCGCTGAGTTCTTGCTGCAAGCGACGGCATTCTTGAGAGATATTGTAGTGCTGTTGCTGATAGCCGGCGAGGAGTTTTTGCCAAGTTTGGCGGTTGTGGTGTTGGAGTTGCAGTTGTTGCAACTCGGCTGTGTCGGCTTGCTGCTGTGAAGAGAGCAAATCGGTTGTTTGCTGCAATTGAGTTTGTTCGTCGCAGATTGCCTCTTTTTGTTGCAGTTGCTCTTGGGTTGTCTGCAATCCGTGTTTGAGAACTTCGACTTTGGCTTTAAAATCTCTCGCTTTTTCCTTGGCTTGTTCAGCTAAAGTGTCGTATTGATCGAGCTTGAGGAGGTTGGCTAAAACTTGCTTGCGGTCGATCGGCTTTTTGAGCATAAACTCATCAGCTCGCCCCTGCCGCAAATACGCCGAGTTAATAAAAGTATCGTAATCTAATTTGATATGTTCGAGAATTTTCTGCTGAGTATTTCTCAGCCCCTTGTCGGTAATCGTCCGAAAACTAAGTTGATCTTGAGTTTCGGCAGAATTCAAGCTGACTTGAAATTCCAAACTCCCCGATTGTCCGCGTCGGCGGTTACGAATCACCCGGTAGATTTGGCCGCCCGTGGAGAAAGTGAAATCAACGCGCACATCAATTTCGCCGATATGGATGATATCGTCTTCTGTATCGCTGCGACAACAGCCCCAAAGTGACCAGGCGATCGCTTCTAGGAGGGAGGATTTGCCAGCACCATTAGGCCCGCAAATGCAAGCGGTGTGCAGGCCGCGAAAGTCTAAAGCAGCTTCGCGATAGCTGAGAAAATTTTTGAGTGTAAGTTGTATAGGAATCATTTAAGGCCATCGCGCCGTACAATCTATCTATAATTAACACTATTTGTGCGCTGTTGGCTAGTTATTCAATCCAGATCCAGAACAATTGTCAGTGCTTCGGAAATGTCTTCCATAATTGTCTCCGAAACAGTTCCGAGTTGTCGGACAAACCTTTGTTTCGAGACGGAACGAACTTGAAAAGTGTCGGCGGCTGAGACTTTAGCCAAGCCATTTTCTGATGTCGGTTCGAGCTGCACCATCCACTCCAGTGGGGAAAAAAGATCGTTCCATGCTGTAATGGGAACAATTACTTTGAGCCGCAAATTTCCCACTTCATCATCGCTGACAATCACAACAGGTCTAGTTTTGCCGATTTCATCTCCCACCGTTGGATCTAGTCTGACAAGCCAAATTTCGCCCTTACGCATTAGTTTTTACCCCTGCGCTCAGGTATTCTTCCTCTGAATCGAAATACGGTTCGCTGTCGGGCGACCACAAATCGTGCAGCGGCCCTCCTGGTTCATACAAAGGAACTGCTGCTTCTGCGGAGGCTCTGAGTCTCAGCTTTCTCTCGGCTTTGCGCTGGGCTTTTTGTTCTATTTCGTCGCGCATCATCCGCGAAGCTGTTTCGATGATTTCTAGGCGTTCTTCTGCTGTCAGAGTTTTGAGTGCGGCTAAGATTTCTGTTTTGGTCACGGTTTTTTTTGGGTGTTTGGGGAGAAAGTTCGATCGATCTCATATATTGCAGCATTTCCAAGAACAGGCAAGATGCCTGTTCCACAAAGATTATATTTCGAGGTTGCTGAATTTATGCATGATTCACTAGCTTAGGCAATCCCTGAAATTTATAGTAGTGGAAATTAATTAATTGCCCCTACTC
>JAJAYT010000464.1 GCA_026786085.1 Microcoleus sp. CAN_BIN18
ATTGAGGGCAAGTCGTTGCTAGAAGAACGCGCTTACTGGTTAGCATGGTCGCAGATTAACGGTATCGGGCCGATTTTGTTGCAAAGATTACACCAACATTTTCCTACTTTGGCAGAAGCTTGGATGGCGAAACCCGTAGATTTAATGCGAGTCGAAGGGTTTGGCAAGCAGACAATTGATACAACTGTGCAAGAACGATCTAAGCTCAATCCTGAAGAATTTATCGAACAACATCTTATTAAAAATCCCTGTTTCTGGACACCCGCAGATCAGGATTATCCCAGCTTATTATTGGAAATTCCGAGTCCGCCGCCGGTGCTGTATTATCGCGGTTTAGTTGACTTAAAAGAGAATCACGGAATTACGCCGACGGTGGCAATTGTTGGGACTCGTAGTCCTTCGGAATACGGCCGGCGCTGGACTCGCAAATTTAGTGCGGCTTTGGCTACGAACGGTTTTACTGTTGTTTCGGGATTTGCTGCGGGTATTGATACGGAGGCTCATACAAGCTGTTTGGAGGCGGGTGGCAGGACTTTTGCTGTTTTTGGCACTGGGGTTGATGTTGTTTATCCTAAGCCAAATGAGCGGTTGTGCGATCGCCTGTTACAGCAGGGATTGGCAATCAGCGAATATCCGGCGGGTACTCAACCGAATAGAACTAATTTTCCGCGCCGAAATCGGATAATTGCTGGCTTAAGTCGCGCTACAATTGTGATAGAAGCTCCGCACAAATCTGGCGCGTTAATTACTGCTTATCAAGCTAATGATTTTTGCCGGGATGTGTATGTTTTGACGGCAAGATTGGATGATGAGCGATCGTTTGGATGTTTGGAGTTGCTGAGTAAAGGTGCTCATCCGATTCTCCCGAATTGCGATCGACAGTTAAGTGAAGACCGGTTGCTGGAAATGCTCGGAGCTATGCCAAAATTGGACAGCGCGCAGCAGTTGTCGCTGTTTCCGGCAAATCCAGCCCCTGAAAGGCAAGGCCCGCCGTTGGATGCGGAGTTGGCTGTGGTGTTGGGGGCGATCGGCTCTGGGCCGAGTTCTTTTGATACAATTGTGGAGGCTGCGGGATTGGCAGCGGGAACGGTTTCTGGTATTCTTTTGCAGTTGGAATTGTTGGGATTAGTTTCGCAATTGCCAGGTATGCGCTATCAGCGGTGTTGATTTGTAAGATGCAGACGGCGGTTGAAACCGCGCCTACACAAACGATGTCTGCCTCCGCGGACTGAAGAAGGTAACGCGATTTTTATCGCCCGGTCTTCGTCTTTAACCCGCGGAGGCTGGTTTCGTCTGTGTAGACGCGGTTTCTAACCGCCGGGTCTTCTTAACCGGTCTTCTTAACCGGTGCGATGCACACCTACAAATTCAATCGGTGCGCGATGCACACCCTACAAACTGATGTGCTAATGTTAAGTCTAATCTAAATCTAAAATCCAAAATCTAAAATCAAAATATGCCATCTTTAGTAGCAGAAGATTGGGGATATAAATTTAGTGGCGATCGCACAATTAATAAGTTTATTGGCCAAGTTGAAGGGGACGCGGCTTTAGCGAAATATTGCGATTGGGAATGCAGGGATCGTGCGGAACTTCTGATGTCGGAGATAGCCGGCGCATCCCACAGTCTTTTTTATGTGCGCCGCCAAAAGGTGAATGAGAGATTTTCTGAGGAAGAAATCTGGGAATTGATTCTTGCTACGGATGGAGATTATTTTGAATTACCCGAATTGTTGCAAAAAGCCGATCGCACTTTACGATTATTAGCAACTGTACGCATAGAAGATGGCATCGGTGGCTTAAAACTGCTGGATGCTGGTTTGGTGGCGATTCCTAGAGGTAGAAAAGATGGGTATGTTTTGCCGATGCAGTTGCGACTTTTGCCGAAAAGTCGCTCGCCAATTCCGGCAAAGTCGATCGCCCGCGTCCAACAAATGCCATTCTGGGACGATAGACATATACCGAGTACCGAACAATTAAAAGTTTGGCACACTTTCTTAAATGTCGAAAAACGCATCGCCGAAGCGCGTCAATTTTGCGTACCTTTCCGCGCTCACAACTACGGTTCCGGCTTCAAAATCGTTACTTTTGAAATCGATCGCAATTCTGCAACTCTTGACGGCTACGATGAGAATCCCTTACAAATCGGCGACTTTCGCGAAAGGCTAAAAAAAGCCAAAAATGAAGACATTATCTTGTTTGATTCGCCGCCCGGAAGCAGAAGTGGCCGCGATGGCGAGACTTTAGGTAGCATTGCCGAAATTGACTTTGATTATGGTAAATTACGGATTAAGTTAGATGTTGATTTGGGCGATCGCATGGCGGGTGGCAGATATCAACTACCCAAACAAGGATTCTTGTATTTTGAAGCGGCGGGCGATATCAGTCAGATCGATCGCAAGAAAAAAGCTTTAAAAATGCTCACGGATGGCCGCGCTCAAAATCCCTATTTAAGCGAGTTTTTATTCGACTCTTCCCAGGCGAGATTACCCGATAAATTGGTTAAGTTGGATCGGGAAAAATTATTAAATCGGAATGCTAACGACGATCAACTCGCCGCCGTAGAAATGGTGCTTTCGGCGCGGGATTTAATTCTAATTCAAGGGCCGCCCGGAACCGGAAAAACGACTGTGATTGCGGAAATTTGCTATCAAATTGCGCGTCAGGGTGGGAAAACACTGATTGCTTCCCAGGCTAATTTGGCGGTTGATAATGCTTTGAGTAGGTTGGTTCACAATCCGGCAATTCGGGCTTTGCGGAAGGGAAAAGCTCATAAGGTACAGGAGGAAGGGCAGCCGTTTTTGGAGGAAAATGCGATCGGCACTTGGCTACAAAATACGGCGACTGATTGCGAACAAAAACTGTCGCAGCGTCAGATTAATGTGACATCTTTGCGGCAGTTGGTGGCAGACTTCGACAGATTTAATGCCTATTCTGCCGCTGAAAGAGCTTTTTTCAAGGGATTAAAACATCTACATGATAGTAAAGCAGATATTGAGGAAAAGTTGAGCGCGCAAACAGCAGCATATCAACTAAGTTTAACTGCCAAAAGCGAGATTGCATCTTTAGTTGATGGGCTGGCAAATCTGCTATCTGCGCCGGATATTAACTGGGAATCTTCGGAAGTTGCCGAGTTTATGCCGAAACTAAAACCTTATTCTGAAGGCAATGTTTTAGTCGAAAACTTTATGGCAAATGTGCGGATTTGCGTCAATCATGCTATTCAAATAGGATTCGATCGCCCTGTGTGCGGCGCGTTTGGGATTGCGGTTTGGTTGCGGGAAACTGTAGCAGCCCAAATATCGGATTTTAAGGCTGCGTGCGATCGCGCTGAGGATGTTTGTCACGCTATGTCAGGGGTTGCGGAGTCGTTGCGGGTGTCGCGCCAGTTGTCGGATGCGGTGAATCAGCTACAGTTGGGCGACAAGCAAAATCAGACACATCGCCACAATCTCGAACAGAAAATCAGTAATTTGGAACTGCGAAAAACCGAAATTGCGGCCGTTGTCGTCGCCGTTGCGGGGTGGATTGAAACAGCAGATACGGGATTGTATGAAGTCGTGAAAGCTTGCTGGGAAACGGGCGCGATGCTTACGGATGATATGGTAGAATTGCCCGCAGGATTGCTGAAAATTGCTCGACAGCTCAAAATGCCGATCGTCCCGCCGAAATGTAAAGTCAGTTTGCCCGATTTGGATCGGTTGCGACAGGCGCTATCCCACGAAGCCACCGCAGGTTTTAAGGACATCCAAGGGCAACAATTCCGGTTTAGCGAGTTTTTGCACCTAAATTTGAGTCAAACGCCGATCGTGCTCACTGCGGGCGATCGCACGCAATGGCAACAACTAGCCAAAGACTTCGCCAGCTATTCCCAAGTCAGTCAAAGTCAGCGCAAATTTATCATCGAAAAAGCTGGCACTTTCTTAGGTAACATTCAACAATTTTACAGTGAATCATTGCAGCCAAATCAAATCCAGGCAACCTTCGATCGCCTCGTCAAAGAATTGCTGCACAGCATCCTCGGAAACGCCCGCCAGTGCATAGTTCCCCTAAAAACCGAAACCGAACAACAACTGATCAAACAGCAACAGTTATTAGATAAAATCGGTCAAACCGTCAGTCAGCAGCAAATATCCGCCGCCCAAGTTCAGGTAGAAACAGCGCAGCAAGAAGCTAACTTAAAAATCAACGAAGTTACGAATCTATTGCAAGCAATTGTAGAACTACCAAACGTACCGGAAAAGTTGCGGATCTTAGCCTCTCAATATCTCGCCCAAAAGTCAAATATTTGGGAACAACCGCAGCAGTTTGTTAAGCAAATTGATGTTTGGAAAACCAGTCTGATTCAGCTTGAAAAATCCATTGCTGACTTAGATCCGTTCGGGATTTTGGAAGTCATCAAAACTACTCTTGACGAGCAATTATCACCGCTGCAAATTGCCTCCACAGCTTTGCATGAGCAACTCGCGCAACTTCAAGCAGAATTGAGCGAGATTACCGCTCAACTCCAACAACAGCAACCAACAGCAGAGTTAATTGTAGAGAGAAAATGGTGGGAATCAGCATGGCAAACAATCCCGACTAAATACCAGCCAGAAGTCCCCAGTACCGGATTATTCAGCGTAGATTTTTTAAGCAAAATCAAGCGTTTATTCAAACATTGGCAGCGGGAATTAGAACGAGAAGAAACAGCCCTAAATCGTTCTCAAAATTTTGTCACAGATTGGATTGAAAAACTCCGCAATCCATCGGAAAAAGACCGCAATGATTTAAAGCAAATTTATATTGACAACGCGAACGTCATCGGCATTACCTGCGTGCAAGCTGCGAGTTTCGATTTTAGCAAAAACTTTCCCAGCTTTGATGCAGTGATCATTGACGAAGTTAGTAAATGCACTCCACCAGAGTTATTAATTCCCGCTTTGAAGGGCAGAAAATTAGTATTAGTGGGAGATCACAGGCAATTGCCGCCGATGTTTAATCAAAGTACGATCGATGATATCGCCGAAGATATTGGTTGTACCGGAGACGAACTTAGCTTTATCAAAGAATCGCTGTTCAAAATATTGTTTGAAAGTGCGGGTGACGGTATCAAAAAAATGCTGACAACTCAATACCGAATGCACCCGCAAATTATGGGCGCAATCAATCAGTTTTACCAGCAAAAGCTCAACTGTGGGATTCTGGAAGCAGACACGAGACGCGCGCACCATCTCGCAGGTGACATCATTAAAGAACACAATCACATCCTGTGGGTGAAAACGCCCGTGGGACAAGGGTTTGAGGAGGGAAAACAGGGCACTTCGCGGTTGAATGTGAAGGAGATTGATGCGATCGAGCTTTTGTGCGAACAGATGGAAACCGCTTGGCGGCCTAAAATGGTAGAGGGTGAACCGCCGAAGGAAATCGGGATTATCACTTTTTACGGTGCTCAATTGAACGCAATTAAAGATAGAATCGCCGCCGAAAGATTCCCTTCTTTGAGTATCCGCACTGGTACAGTTGACATATTTCAAGGCATGGAAAGACCTGTGATTATTGTCAGCACAGTGTGCAATAATATTAGAGGCGATATTGGATTTGCTAAGGAACCGGAACGGGTGAATGTGGCATTTTCCCGTGCTCAAGAATTGCTGATAGTTGTCGGCTGTCACGATTTATTTACCCAACAAACAGGTACTGTCGGAAAAATGTATCAGGAAGTTTCAAAAACGGTGCGTCACTGCGGAGGTTTTGTAGATGTTGCTAGCATCCTCGGCTAAACCAATTGACGCGAATTTAAGTTCGCTAGCCGCACAAATCGAGCAACAAAACCCTGGTTTGTCAGTGTTGGCGGCGCGTCAATTCCGCTTTGCAATTCGCCAAACTCCGCTGGAAGTGGCGATTAGTGAACCGCGCGAGTTTAATGTATTGGAAGAGTTTATTTTGCGGGCAGGTGTTGAGTTTGATCCTGCGCCAACTTTGCAGGAGTTGGCGGATTTGCTGGGGTTAGACGAGATTTTTGTGAAGACTACGGCGACGACTTTGGTTAATTTGGAAAGTTTGGAGGTGGCTGAAAATGGTACAATTGCCATAGCGCCTTTAGGCAAAGATTTTTTCAATCAAGGTGCGGTTAGTCGATCGCACATTCAATCAATTTACGCCATTTCCGATCCATTAAATCAAACTATCAGCTTCAAGTTCGACGCTGTAGCCGCAGAATCGCTCAACTTACCAGATTTAGCCGATTTCGTATCGCTTGAACATAAAATTAGCGACCTTGCCAATTTAACTTTAGCAGAAATGCAGCCGCTCATCCAAGCTTCCGGCTTAGGAATTCACGCCCCAGCCAATGGCAAAATTGTGTCTGAGTGCGCTGTGATCGGCGATGATTTGGATATTTGGCAAATTGTATCAGTTTTTGTGTTGCTGGATGCGATCGAAAATAAAACAACTATTCAAGTCCGACAGGGAAAACAAATATTAGAAACAGCATCAAATCGGCTGAATGATCTCGAATCTCAGCAGAAATTGTTGAATGAATTGTGCAAATCCACCGCAGAAATCGCACAGCCTGAGTCAGAGACAATCCCGGTTACGAAAACTCGCAAACAGACATCAAAGAAGAAACTCAAAGAAATAGAGTCATAAAACAAGTAATATGCGGACTAAAGTCCTCGCTACGAACCTGTTTGTAGTGCGAACTTCAGTCCGCATTGACCACTACGAACCTGTTTGTAGTGCGGACTTCAGTCCGCATTGGCTAAAAAATATTGAGAAACTTAGTGTTTTACTGATTGACAATATACTGTGATTTCGCTATAATTTGTAGTTGTATGCGATCGTGTTGAGATTAAATTTGTGTCTGCCAAAGATACCTTCCACGAATCCGTAAAGAGAGCCCTTCAAAAAGAACAGTGGGTGATTACTGCCGATCCACTAAGGTTTAAGTTTGGCAATGTTAACTTTCAGGTCGATTTGGGAGCATAAAAGTTAGTTGCAGCGGAGCGAGGAGGGGAGAAAATTGCAGTCGAAATCAAAAGCTTCCTCAATTCCTCTCCGATTACAGACTTTTATGCTGCATTGGGGCAATTTCTCAGTTATCGGCTTGGGCTGGCATCTGTTGAACCTAATCGGAAATTGTACTTGGCAGTACCAATTGACGTGTATAAAACATTTTTTCAGTCTGAATTTACTCAAGCTGCGGTACAACAGTATCAGGTATTTCTAATCGTATACGATTCAAAAAATGAGGTAATTGTGCAATGGACAAACTAGCTCAATATCGTCAATACGTTCAGACATTAATCACCCGTTATGCTGAAGATGATGTTTCCGATGATGAAGTCGAAGTGCAACTTATCTGCGACACAGAACGAGATCATTATCAGTGGATGAATGTCGGCTGGGAACACCTTAACCGAATATATCAAACCATTATTCACATTGATATAAAAGATGGAAAAATCTGGCTTCAACAAAATTTGACAGAGGAAAATCCAGCGGAGGAATTAGTTGAAATGGGAGTGCTAAGAGAGGATATTATTTTGGGATTGCAACCGCCCTACAAACGACCCTATACTGATTACGGTATAGCATAATATAGGTTCGTAGTGAGGACTTTAGTCCTGATAATCTGAGGACTTCAGTCCTCACTACAAACACCTAGATTATCGTTATTTAACGGACACAATATTACTGAGCTTTAACGCATTTCAGCATCCGCAAAGTAGCCGCTGCCGCGTAATTCCGCTTTGCCGAATCATTGGGAGCAAAACGAGTTCCAACTTCGTTAAGAGACGAAGCTACACCACAATAACCAGACATTTGATTGATAATCGCAGAAGCCCAGTGATTCTGAGTGTCTGAAAAAGTTTTAGGCGGCTGTTTAGCCAATAAATTCGGCTGCTTTCCCCGCGCCGACAAACCAAATTCTGCCGCTCTTCGTAGCACCGCCATCAATTCAGCACGAGTGACTGGCTGTGTAGGTTTGAAAGTTCCATCTTTATAACCGCTAACTATCTTGTTGTCTCGGGCAAATAGAACTTTTCCGGCACTCCAGCGCGTGCTGTCAACGCCGCTGTAGGGACGGGTAGAAACATTGCTAGGAAATGTGATGTTAGCACCTTGTATTCCTTTCAAAGATTCTAATACTAAAGATACCAATTGCTCTCGCGTCACAGCAAGTTGCGGCCGAAAGGTATTATCTTGAGCAAATCCGGCTACAAATCCCAGCGCAACAGCTTCTTTTATTTCAGAAGTGTAGATATCGGTTGCAATGTCTCCGAATGTATTTCCTCCGGTATTTCCGCCAGTATTTCCTCCGGTATTTCCGCCAGTATTTCCCCCGGTATTTCCGCCAGTATTACCTGTTTCTCCCGGTGCGGATTGACTGCTAGTGAAGTAAAAGTGGCCTAATACTTTGCCTTGATAAGCTCTTTTAGCCAAGCGCCAAGCAGGATCGAGAGTAATTTTCATAAAGCCGTTAGTATCGCCGTTTGTGCGGCCGATAATTATCGGTTGAACGTTGGGATCGATGGAAGTTCCAATTAGTAAAACATTGCCATCAATGCTTTGCACACTTAGACTATATTTTAAGGCTAAATCGGTGCCTGCCATCCGAATAGAAAAGCCGTTGCTGTCGGTGGCGCGGCCGCAAATGCCGGTGAAATCAAAAGTAGCTAATAACGGATTGACTACGACGGGATTAGAGCCGCTTTCGCTCCAGCATTGCCGCTTGTCTGTGACTTGTTCTACAATTAGCAGTTGGTAGCCGGTCAAACCGCCCGGTTGTGCGATCGCAATTACTCGGTCTTGGTTAATATCGGTTTCGTCAAAAGTATATGCTTTAGCCGGAGCGATCGCCCCGAGTGTTAAAATTGCTGAACCGACGAGTGCGGCTGCTGTTCGTACGAGTGAATGTTTCATGATTTTTCCCTATTTACCCCTTATTTTGATGAGACCTATCTAGAATAAAAAGAGGTCGCACTCTTCAGACAACAAGATAGAATTTTACCATTTCTTGTTCCGGTGATGCTAAGTGCGATCGTACAAATATCAGAAAATAGGTTCGTAGTGAGGAATACAAATTTTCATAAAATTTATAAGACAAGATTGCAAAAGTTTTTTTTATCAAGTTTTTGGACGGGCTAGAAGCCCATCCCACAAGAGAAACAAATTGTGGAATGGGCTTCTAGCCCGTTCTAATTATTTATGCCATTGGACTTTAGCCCTCATTACGAACCTCTAAAAAAACGGTGCGTTACACACTGTTGTTAACGCACCGTCAAACAAATATTCAAAAAGTAGCTGTTTTTTCTAGCGAAACATACTGCTAACAGAACTATCTTCGTGAATCCGCCAAATAGTTTCTCCCAGCAAATTCGCTACCGAAAGCACAGTCAACTGCGGGAAATAGTTTTCTGCTGGGACAGGAATTGTATTGGTTACAATTACTTCTTCCAACACGCCGCTAGACAAACGCTCGATCGCCGGAGGCGAAAAAACTGCATGAGTAGCACAAGCATAAACCTGCCTCGCACCCTCGCGACGTAACAATCTCGCGCCTTCGGAAATCGTCCCCGCAGTATCGATCATATCGTCCACTAACACCGCTGTTTTGCCCCTGACATCCCCGATGACGTTCATCACTTCGGCGACGTTGTGAGCTTGACGGCGCTTGTCAATAATTGCCAGTGGCGCATCATTCAGCTTTTTGGCAAAAGCTCTCGCACGGGCGACTCCGCCAACATCTGGCGAAACCACAACAATATCGCTCAACTGCTTGCTCTTGAGATAGTCTAGGAGTATCGGCGACCCGTAAACGTGGTCGAAAGGAATGTCAAAATAGCCTTGAATTTGAGCGGAGTGCAAATCCATTGCCAAAATGCGACCTGCCCCAGCTTCAGTAATCAAATTAGCGACTAATTTTGCAGTAATCGACTCTCGGCCCGCGGTTTTGCGGTCAGCCCTAGCATATCCGTAATAGGGAATGACGGCAGTAATTTGCCTGGCTGAAGCGCGGCGGCAAGCATCGATCATGATCAATAATTCCATGAGGCGATCGTTCACTGGACAGCAAGTTGGCTGAATCAAGTAAACATCGCAACCTCGAATCGATTCTTGAATTTGAACGTACAGTTCCCCATCAGCGAACCGCTTGCGAACCATCGGCCCCAAATCTATCCCCAGATAGCGAGCCACCTCTTGGGCGAGGGGAACATTAGCAGAACCGGAGAACAGTCGCAGACGGTCGTGAGCAGAAACCGGCGGCTCGGGAAGCGGAAGCGGTAAAGTAGCAGAACGGATCACAGCAGGCCTCTTGCAAGACGTTTATTCAACCGCCATATTAGCATCTGACAACTCCAAATTTGGCAAGCCTAAATGAGTTGTGTAACGAGTTTGTATCAAAAACGGTTTTTTTGATTGAAATAAATGCTTGACGCTAGCTATATATGGCAATTTATGCCAGATTAAATTTCGGCACGATCGAGCTGGCGATCGGTCGAAAAGTAATAAACTTGCAAAATACTGTAAAAAAGTGAAGAATCGGAAGTATACTCCAGATTCTTGATGTCCGGCAAAGCAAGGTAGAAATCGATGAGCTTAAGAGAACGCATTGACGCAGAAATTAAAACAGCGATGAAGTCCAAGGACAAAGTTCGCTTGGAAACAGTTCGGGGCATCAAGAAATTTATTCTCGAAAAAGAAGTCAGCCTCCGTCCCTCCGGGCAAGAGACGCTGACAGAAGCTCAAGAGTTGGAAATTTTGATGCAGATAGCCAAACAGCGCCGGGATTCGATCGACCAATACCGCAAAGGTGGCCGCGAAGATTTAGTGGCACAAGAGGAGGCCGAGTTGGTAATTCTTGAAGAGTATTTGCCACCGCAGATGTCAGACGAAGAGGTGAGTAAAATCGTTGACGAAGTAATTGCCTCGGTGGGCGCTACTTCTGCCAAAGAGATGGGCAAGGTGATGGGCAAGGCAATGCAGCAGCTTAAAGGCAAAGCAGATGGTAACAAAATTCAAGACATGGTGAAAGCAAAGCTTAATCCTTAGTCATTAGTCATTGGTCATTGGTCAGTGGGCATTAGTC
>JAJAYT010000465.1 GCA_026786085.1 Microcoleus sp. CAN_BIN18
ATATTTTGTCCAAGCATCAGCGTGACTTTGATACAGTTCGATCGTACTTAAGTTTAAAATACCGTATTCCGTCCAAGCGTCCGCCGAAGCTCGATCGAACTTAATATTGGCATTTAGTAACACTTTTTTGATGGTTGACAAAAGTTCCCTCGGCTGCCAAGGTTTGCTAACATACGCTTCGGCGCGATCGATCGCGCTGGAGAACAAAGCTAACTGCTGTCCCTTCCCGGTTAAAAATATTACTGGTATATTCCGAGTTTCGGGATTAGCTTTAATTAAACGGCAAACACCCCAACCGTCCATGCGGGGCATTACGATATCTAATAATACTAAATCAGGGTAATTTCTCCCAACTTTATCCAGTGCTTCCACGCCGTCAGATGCTTGAATCACATTCAATCCGCTGCATCTCAACTGATGTGAAATGCACTCCCGCTGGCTGCGGGAATCTTCCACAACTAAAACTGTACTCATCACTCCCACCCGGTTTCTGAGGTAAACTTGTTCGCTGCTGCGAGTTGCCCTTGCTGACATTATTTTACCCAGATTGGATGATTTTGTTATCACTGGCGAGCTAAATTTACTCAACTTGCAACAAATCTTAAAGTTTAATTTCGACAGGTTGAAACAAATGTTGATTATTATCTCACTTTTTCAACTGTTTCAACTGCTGCAAAACTTTACTCCCGCGGCTCGCCATCTCCGGCCGCGTCAAAATTCCCTGAGACGGACTAAACAGCAGCGCCAGTCCAAACAATCCCGTAACTACTAACACAATAGCCGCACCAGATGGCACATTCATATAATAGCTAATGTACATTCCAGTGACGCTGCTAATCACGCCAATAATTGCCCCAATTAGCATCATTTGGTGCAGTTCTTTCACTAGCAAATACGCTGTAATTGCAGGCCCGATTAGCAGCGAAACTACCAACACCACGCCCACAGCTTGCATACTGGCAATAATTGTCAGCGTAATCGCCGAAATTAACCCGAAATGAATTAAATTAACAGGCAATCCGATCGCCTGCGCGCCCAAGGGATTAAAGGTATAAAATAGCAACTCTTTGTAAAAAATGGCAACCATTACTAAAACAAAAATAGTAATTCCCAAAGTTCTAATTACATCGTCGCCTGTCACGCCTAAGATATCTCCAAACAGAAAACTGTGCAAGTCCAGTTTGCTTTTCAGCAAAGTAATTAGCATAATTCCCAAGGCTAAAAAGCCGGAAAAAACTAACGCCATTGCTGCATCTACTTTGACGCGAGACTGAGATTGAATCCAGGCAATTATCAGAGTGCTAAATGTGCCGGAAATAAACGCGCCGACAAAAATATCGATGCCCAAATAAAAGGCGATCGCCAATCCGGGCAAAACTGCGTGAGCAATCACATCTCCCAACAAACCCATCCGCTGTACAATCAAGTAACTGCCGGCAACTGCGCAAAGAATGCCCAGTAAAACAGCTATAATTACAGCGTTTCGCATAAACTCAAAATCCAGCGGTTCCAGGATAAAATTTAACATTAATTTGCCTCGCGCTGCATTAAAATAACATTGTCGCCGTAAGCGCGCTGAATGTTGTCAGCGGTAATCACTTCCGCCCTCGAACCGTCGGCAATAATCTGTTTGTTGATTAATAAAAATCTGTCATATTTTCGCGAAGCTTCTCCTAATTCGTGTCCGATAACTGGCAATATTTTTCCTGCCGATTTCAGTTCGTCAAATACTTCAAAAATTACCGCTTCTGTTTTTTTGTCAACTCCAGCAAAAGGTTCGTCAAAGAAAAATAATTCCGCTTCTTGGGCTAAAGCTTGGGCCAAAAATACTCGCTGTTGCTGTCCTCCCGACAATTCGCCAATTTGACGGTTTCTCAAGTCCCATATTCCGACTCTTTCTAGGGAAAATTTAACTATTTCTTTCGATTGGCGGGAAGGAAAGCGGAACAAGCCTGTATGGCGGGTTCTAGCCATCTTGACTACGTTTTTAACTGTGATTGGATAGTCCCAGTCAATTTGCGATCGCTGCGGCACGTAAGCTACTTGTCCTAACTGCTGTTTGAGCGATCGCCCCCGGTATTTCACCACTCCCGTTTCATCCGGGATTAAGCCCAGAATCGCCTT
Source organism: Microcoleus sp. CAN_BIN18 (assembly GCA_026786085.1). Classification (GTDB taxonomy): domain Bacteria; phylum Cyanobacteriota; class Cyanobacteriia; order Cyanobacteriales; family Microcoleaceae; genus Microcoleus. The sequence continues at coordinate 2,125 of JAJAYT010000465.1, forward strand.
AACCATCGTGCTTTTCCCCGCGCCGTTAGGCCCGATCAGCCCCACAATTTGCCCCTCTTCCAAGCGGAAACTCACATCTTCAACCGCAGAAACTCCTCGGTAGTTGACAGATAGATTTAAAACCTCTAACATATAAAGCCGTTGGTGAGAACGATTATCATTATACACAAGCTCGGAGAATTCTGACAATGTTAAGAAAAATCAACTTCAAAACCGTTGCCATATTTAGCATGACAGTAGTGACGGCTGTATCGAGCAACATATTGCCAACGGCTTCGCAGACTAGCAAAAATCCGGCGGTTAAAACACCTGCAAATATTGCCCAAAGTCGCCCGCAAGTAGTAGCAACTTCCACTGTAGTATGCGGTTTAACCAAAGAAATAGCTGGCAATACCGTTGACCTCAAATGTATCGTCGATGCGGGTTCAGACCCCCACGTTTACCAGCCGAAACCGGACGATCGCAAAGCCATCGACCAAGCAAAATTAATTCTTTACAACGGTCACAATTTTGAACCCAGTTTGATTCGATTAATCAAAGCGACTTCCAACAAAGCACCGAAAATTGCCGTAGCCGAACTCGCAGTTCCCAAACCAGAAATGTTTGAAGAAGACGGCAAAAAAGAGGCCGATCCGCACGTTTGGCACAATGCTAAAAACGGTATGGCAATGGCAAAAGTAATTGGCGCTCAACTCGGCAAAGTAGTACCCAGCCAAGCAGCAGCGTACAATGCAAATACCCAAAAGCTTACTGGTCAAATAGCAAGAATGGACACTTGGATTAAATCGCAAATTGCCACAATTCCGGCGCAGCAGCGCAAACTTGTAACCACTCACGATGCTTTTGGTTACTACTCAAACGCCTACGGAATTCCTGTAGTAGGCGCACTAGAAGGAATTAGTACGGAAGAAGCGCCGACACCTGCACGAGTGGCAGCTTTAGTAAAAGATATCAGAGCTTCAGGCGTGCCGACAATTTTTGCAGAAACTACGATTAATCCCAAACTAATTGAAGCTGTTGCTAAGGAAGCAAAAGTGAAAGTTTCACCGCGAGAATTGTTTGCCGACGGTTTGGGAGAACCGGGAAGCGAAGGCGATACTTATCAAAAAATGATGGTTGCCAATACGCGGACAATTGTTGAAGGTTTGGGTGGCAAATATTCGGCTTTTAAGCCTTAATAGTGGCAAACTGTACTGATGTCGGGCGAAAACCTTGTTGAATTGCAACAGATAACCGGTTACTGTGTACGTTGAAGTTCTCTCCTGACGACAAATGAATCGATTTCTCCTCACTTTACTTGTAAGTCCGACGCTGCTTGGATCTGTGATGTCTTTGAGCGCGATGGCAAATCCCGCTCAAATTGGCGAAACACCTGGTCAATCGGCAGATGCGCCTCGCTGCGTGCGATCGCCCCACACTCAGCGGCTGACTTGCGCGCGCCTTCCCGGAAAAGCTGCTGCTGCTAATTCTAAGCCGAGAATCGGTTGGCAGCGCCCCGGTGACGAACAGGTGGCGATGCTGGATTTTACGGAAGAAGAAAGCGATGCAGCGGCTGCGCTGTTTGGCTGCGACTGTCAGATGTGTATTAATTCGTTGCGTCAGTTGCGGGGTTTGCCGCCCTTGGACTTGACTTGATGTGGGCGCGATCGCATTGGGACTCAGGCTCAAAAACCGGGTTTCCGAGCCCCGCGCGCTACAGTTCCAAATAGTAGTTCGCGGCGCTGTCCAAGCACAAATATCAGCGGTTCATCCCAACTTCGTAAGACTCAATAGAATGTATAATATTAACGAAGTAAACCGCTACTCGAAATCATGTCCGCAAATACAGTGCTACCCGCAACCCTAGCTAAAATCGTCCAGCGCTTCCAGCGACACTCCGACCCGAAACAGCGCTACGAACAACTGCTGTGGTATGCTAAGCGACTCCCAGCATTTCCAGACTGCGATAAATTGCCGGAAAACAAAGTTTCTGGGTGCGTGTCGCAAGTTTATATTACTGCAAATTTATCCGACGGAAAAGTTTCCTTTGAAGGCGATTCAGACGCTCAATTAGTCAAAGGATTAGTTGGCTTACTCGTCGAAGGTTTGAGCGGATTAACACCAGCGGAAATAGTCAACGTTACCCCAGATTTTATTCAAGATACGGGATTGAATGTGAGCCTGACACCTTCCCGCGCTAACGGTTTTTACAACATTTTTCAAATGATGAGAAACAAAGCACTGGCTTGCGAATTGAGCGCGCAAGCAGAAGCAAATTAATAGGAGGAAAAAGCCGTTGATTTCCGGGATTTTTGGGGATGCACGAAGAGTATGCAGCGGATTTGGCGAATGCAGTTAAATCTTTTGTCTAAGATCATAGCATTTTGTCTGATTTGGTTGTCGTTTTCTTTGCCAGTTTATGCTGTCGGAGAGCGGAAGTTGGTAAGTTCACAAGGGAGTATGATTGAAGGTGCGATCGACTTTCACATCCATTCGTCTCCCGATGTGATTCCCCGGAGGTTGGACGATTTTGAGGTAGCTGAGTCAGCCGCGCGATCGCACATGAAAGCAGTTGTCTTAAAAAATCACTATGCCAGCACAGCAGCGCGCGCAGTTCTAGTTAATAAAATCGTACCACAAATCGAAGTTTTCGGAGGAATTGTTCTCAATCGTGCGATCGGCGGCCTGAATCCCGACGCTGTAGAAGCAATGCACCGCATCGGCGGCAAATACGGTAAAGTAGTGTGGCTACCAACCGTTGATTCCGAGCATCACTTAAAGGTTTTTCACAAGTCGGGAATCGGGATTAAAGTAGCGGAAAATGGTAAAGTTTTACCGGAAACTGAAGCGGTACTCAAGATTGTAGCTAGAGATAACTTAGTGTTGGAAACCGGGCACATTTCCTCAGCAGAAGTGATGGCAGTTGTCCAGCAAGCCCACCTTCTCAACATTAAAAACATCCTGATTACCCACGCAATGGCCGACGTACCCGGTTTGTCCCTAGAAAACATGAAAACAGCCGCCGCAATGGGAGCTTTTCTAGAACTAGCATTTGTCAACGACTTGATGGGAGAAAACGCCGCTGACAAGGGACATAGAAACTGGCATCATGTTTCAATTGAGCGGATGGCGGCTGCGATTAAACTAATCGGAGCCCAGCATTTTGTGCTGAGTACGGATTTGGGAAGGAAACCCGATCCTTTACCTGTGGAAGGTTACAAATTATTTGTGAAAAAATTGATAAACCAAGGCATTTCTCAGCGCGAAATTGATTTAATGAGCAAAGAAAATCCCGCTCGTTTGTTAGGAATTTAGAAGGAGTAATTGGGCATCGAGTATTAGTAATGGGTAGCCACTAACAAATGACTAATGACCAATGACCAATGACTAATGAC
>JAJAYT010000466.1 GCA_026786085.1 Microcoleus sp. CAN_BIN18
GAATTGGCACGCTGTTTTCATCCAACACAGATACCGCATTCACGAAAACGATTGTATGCGGGACTCCGGGCATTAAGCGGTGCAGTGCATTTAGGTAAGATTCGGCATCGCGGCGACGGGCGAAACGGGTGACTGTTAACCGCTGACAGTTGGGGAGGTGGCGAATTAGATGCCAAGGTTGAAGTCGATCGCGATATGTCGGTTCTTTTGGTATCATAGGAGAATCCTGTCCATGAAAATGGATTGTTAAGGAAAGGCGATCGCTCTAGATTTCTGAGGTCACGGGGCGATCGCTATATCTAGCACTTTCATTAAAAGCTAAACACGTAGCTTCTGTCAAGCATAAATGGGGCTAATTCGGTTGCGAGTTCGAGAAATGGCTGAGGAGAAGGGTTGGACGCTGAAAGAAGTTTCCGAAAGAACGGGCATTCCCTACAGCACGGTCAAAAATTACGCTCAAGCTCCTAAGCTGGCAACTGTTGACTACACGGCTTTGCAGAAGCTTGCTGAAGTCTTCGATGTGATGGTCGAAGACTTGGTTGAGGTTTTGGAACGGTAAACTGATTTATCAGCGGGAGAATGGGGCTAATTAGGTTGCGGGTTCGAGAACTAGCCGAGGAAAAGGGTTGGACGCTAAAAGAAGTTTCTGAGCGATCGGGTATTCCTTACAGTACGGTCAAAAATTACGCGCAAGCTCCTAATAGGAAATCTGTCGCTGTCTAAATATGTGTGCTGAATATGCGTCCAAACGTTGACTCTCAGAAGATAGAAAGACTTATGCAAGTCCTAGGTAAAGAAGCTAAGGGTGCAGGCTGTATTTACTTTACAGGCGGTGCTAGCGCCCTACTGATTGGATGGCGCAGTTCCACGGTTGATGTCGATATTCGTCTAGATCCTGAACCTCCAGGCATTTTCCAAGCAATCGCCAAACTCAAACAAGAATTGAACATCAATATCGAACTAGCTTCCCCGCAGGATTTCTTACCTCCGCTTCCAGGATGGCGTGACAGGAGCGTATTCATTGGCAAACAAGGTCAAATTTCGTTTTATCACTATGACTTTACCGCCCAAGCGCTATCTAAACTATCTAGGGGATTTGACCGTGATATTAAAGACGTTCAAGCCATGTACGAACAGAAATTATTATCTTTGAGAGAGCTACGGGATTGTTTTGAAGCCATTGCGCCTGAATTAATTCGATTTCCCTCTCTCGATACTGATGTTCTCAGAAGCAAGGTCGAGAAATTCATCGAGCGTTTTGAAGGTAATCCAGAGGAGAGGCAATCATGAGGCTCAATGAGTTACCGGGAGCAGAGTTAATCTTGCCTGGATTGGACGATCTTCACAAGGGTAAAACAAATACCGTTGGGTCATTGTTAGTTGCGATCGCAGCAACGCGCTTAACCGAAGCAGGCTTAGATGTTCCCAAGGATCGTCTAGTCCCAGAGCCAGAGCTGACCTTGTATGGTCGTCTTCAAGATGAACGGGACGATGCTTATCTTTACTACAATGCTTTGCTCAATAGCCTCAATAGCTTTTGCAATGCACTTGAACTCAGTTATAAATATAAGTCATCTAACAATCCCAATACACCGGGACAAAATTAAGAGATCGGTGAGTTGCCCAGGGTATATGTGTCCAGTGATTGGAAACATTATTAGATGAGGAATGATGGTTCAGAATTACCTTTCCTGACGCACCCTATCGCTGTGGTTGTAATGTGTAATTCCCGATCGCCCTCACTTACGACTTTGACAAATCACAAAAATCCTCAATCCCTTGCTCGATCGCAAAAAGTGCGATCGGCGTTGCCAGTCTTGATGGCCAACCGCTAGTCGATCCTAAAAATTCTGCGATCGCACTTATCATCACAGGCAATTCTGCTTTCAGATCATCCTGACAGATAACACTGCGACACCGACTGCTTAACTTTTCTAACAAATCGGATTCAACCTCTGTTCCCGCTGCGATCGCAATTAATCGTGCAGCATCTTCTAAATTTCCCCCGCACTCCTGAATCGTATCGAGAGCAGCTAATGCTTCTGAATCGTGTTTTAATTGTTCGCGCGCGCGATCGATTTTTTCTTGTGTCACTGTAGCGGTAGTTTGGCGGGTGGCTTGTTGATTTTCTGCGGCGATTTTTTGCAGCAGCCTCGCCTCAATTTCTGTTTCTAACTTTTGCCGCAACTTCGCTTCCACTTCTAACTCAATTTGCGATCGAAGTTTAGCCTCAATTTCCCCTTCTAATTTTAGGCGTAATTCATCCTCCTGTGCTTTTTCCCTTTGTTTTTGTTTTTCGTTAGAAATTTCAACTCTTTTCTTAATAGCTTCCTCAGCAAGCTGAATATTTTCTTCAATTGGCATACCATCGCCAGTCACTAGAGGAGGCATAGTTTTCCACTTCAGACTCGGATGGTGAAATAATGCCTCAATAGCTTCCATATCGTCCCGGTGCGTTAGGACATATTTCCTGAGATCGGGAACGCTCATTTCTTTAAAGTTCGGTTTCATCTATAAAACTCCAGTCTCCTGATGGGAATACTCTAATTTGCAATTCTTCGCCTGCGAAGATGTAAACTTCGCGACTTCGTGGATTAAAACGGAATAGTTGAATATCCTTGTAAAAATTAGACAACATCTGGCAGACGCGCAGACAGGCTTGGGCTTGTTCGTCAGTGGGATTAATTGTTCCTTCCTCAATTCTGCCACAAACTTTAACGGTACAACAAAACCCTCGCGGTTTTGCTGCTAATTTAAACAGTCCCGGACGCATCAGCCCAAAGAAACCGGGTTTTTTATCTAATCTGCGGGTTACAGCGAAGGATTTTCGTAAAAAAACCCGGTTTCTGACCACTCGTGCGTCCACGACTAGCAGATAATTTCAAGAAGCGCGATCGAATGAAAGCAATCTTGTCTAATAGTGGGTTACGCAACCTCTTCTAACTCAGGAACATATTCAGCTTCATAGTTTTCGATTAAGACACCAATAACTTCCATCATCGAAGCAATGGGATGATTTTCGTTCTCGCCTACTCGATCGATCAGGCTATCTAGTAGTTCGACTAAACGCTTGTATTCCTGTTCCGTGTGAGGAACAAAAACCGTTTTAGTAACAGATGACCAAGCAGAAATTGTTTGTTCTAGATTAAGACTTTGCATTATTCTTTCCACCTCTCTTCATCGTATTCTGCGTGAGTTAATACAGATGCAGACGGCGGTTGAAACCGCTTTTGAGCTCTAACTCGTATGTGGCGAAGCGCCCGTCATGCGAGTTAGAGCTCAAACTACACAAACAATGTCCGCCGACGCGGACTGAAGAAAAAAACGTAATTTTAACCGCTCGTTCTTCAACCCGCGGAGGCGGGTTTTGTTCGTATAGACGCGGTTTCAACCGCCCGGTCTTCTTCCCCTACTTCATCTCATAGCCAAACAAATTCGGATCGACTTCACCCAAATTCAAATCAGCCAAACCGTACTCCGCCCAACGCTGCTGAACCATCGCCACCATATCAGGATCAGACTCCAAAGGTTTACCCCATTCGTGCTCGGTTTCCGGCGGCATCTTCGTAGTAGCATCAATCCCCATTCTGCCGCCCAAACCAATCTTTTCGCTGGCAAAATCCAAACTATCAAAAGGTGTATTCGGCAAAATAAATACGTCTCGAACTGGGTCAACTTTAGAACTAATTGCCCACACTACTTGACGCGGGTCGCGAATGTTGATACTTTTATCGACAACAATCACAAACTTAGTGTAAGTAAACTGCGGCAATGCGCTCCAAAATGCTAAAGCAGCCCTGCGCGCTTGACCGGGATATGCTTTATCAATGGAAATAATTGCTGCTTTGTAACTCAGCGCTTCCATTGGTAAGAAGAAATCGACTATTTCTGATACTTGCTGCCGCAAAATAGGGGTGTAAATGCGGTTGAGCGCGATCGCCATCATAGCTTCTTCTTTCGGTGGCCGCCCGCTAAATGTGGTCAGATAAATCGGGTCTTTGCGGTGCGTCATGCAGTTAAACCGAACTAACGGCGAATCTTCCACGCCGCCGTAATAACCCATGTGGTCGCCAAAAGGCCCGTCGGGTAACACTTCCCCCGGCGTAATCGTTCCTTCTAACACGATTTCCGAGTCCGCCGGTACTTCCAAATCTACTGTTTTGCACTTAGCCAACTGCACGCCGGAACCGCCGTAAAGTCCGGCAAATAACCATTCGGATAAATCTACAGGAATCGGTGTGGCTGCGGCGAGAATGATCAGTGGGTCAACTCCCAGGGCGATCGCAACTTCTAACTTTTTACCAGCCTGCGCCGCTTTCCGCAAGTGTCGCGCGCCACCACGGACAGATAACCAGTGTACAGTCATCGTGTTTTTTGACTGCAACTGCAACCGATAAACGCCCACATTTGGCGTACCGGTTTCGCAATCCTTGGTAATTACCAAACCCAAGGTGATAATTTTGCCCGCATCTCCCGGATAGGGGCGAATCATCGGGATTTTGTTCAAATCCACGCCTTCTCCTTCAAATACCACTTGCTGACAAGCTGGGAAGAAGTCGCGGCCTGGTTTGGCTTTCACTACGTCGAGCAGGACTTTGCCGAATTCTATGGCTTGGGAAATCTTTTTCGGCGGTTTTGGCTGTTGTAGCATACCTAATTTTTTGCCGAGTTCTTCAAGTTCGATCGGCTTTTCCATGTTCAGCGCCCAGCAAACCCGCTGTTCCGTGCCCAACAGGTTAATCGCCACGGGGAACTCTGCCCCTTTGACGTTTTCAAACAGCAATCCGGGGCCGCCTTTGACCAGCATTTGGTTGGAAATTTCGGCAATTTCTAGGTCGGAATCGACTAAAGCTGTGATCCGGCGCAGTTGTCCCCGGTCTTCGAGTAGTTTGAGGAATCCTCGCAAGTCTCTTGCCATTGTTGTTAAAGAAATGTTAAGTGTCTCTACTATTATGGGGCGATCGGGCGATCGAGTGGGGGTGAGGGGCGATCGCCCGATCGCCCAATAATTTTCTACTGTTATCGTTAACTCTATGATTTGGTATTTCTCTAAATCGATCAAAAAATGAGTTGAGCTAATCTTTATTTGAAATACTCTTAACCATAATTTAAACAAAGCTTATTCTTTTTTTATTTAATCTAAAATTAACCAAAATTTAAAACAAGCTTATCCTTTTGTATCCCTTTGTTTGGGCATTTCAGTCTATCCTATGGGAGAGATTTGTAAAGCTTGCTATTGATATTGAGGAGGAGGAGTTATGGTTTTTTTCACTAAAGGCTGGCGACGTGGTTTTATCGTTACCCTAGCAGTAGCAGCATTTTCCCTAAGTTTGGTTACTTCCGCTGTAGCTGCTGTCACACTAAACGGTTCGGGAGCAACTTTTCCTAAACCTTTGTACGATCGCTACTTCTCCCAAATGAGAAGTGCCAATCAAATTACTGTAAACTACGAAGGCACTGGCTCCGGCGCTGGTATCAGAGCATTAATTGCAGGTACTGTGGATTTCGCAGGTAGCGACGCACTGATGACTCCTGCACAAATAGCTCAGGTAAAGCGGGGTGTCATTGCTGTTCCCACTGCTGGTGGGGCTGTTGCAGTTATTTACAACTTGCCTGGGGTAAACAATGTACGGTTGAGCTCCGATGCGATGAAAGGCATCTTTGAAGGTAAAATTACTCGCTGGAACGATGCGAAAATAGCCGGAATTGCCGGACAAGCTAAAAATTTGCCAAATACTGCAATTCGAGTAGTTGTGCGGGCAGACAGCAGCGGTACAACCTTTATTTTTGCTAATCACTTGCAGGCGATCGGCAGCAGCATCAAAGGCGCCGCTCAACCAAGCTGGCCGGGAAGCCCTATTAGCGGTCAAGGAAACCCAGGTGTAGCTGGTTTGGTGAAGCAAACAGCGGGTGCGATCGGCTACGTTCAAGATACTTATGCTCGCCAAAACAAGCTCCAAACGGCATTTATTCAAAATAAAAAAGGCCGCTTTGTAGATGCAAACTTGGCAGAAGCCGAAAAAGCTTTAGCAGGGGAATCATACCCCGCTGACTTCCGCTTAGTAGAAGGTAATCCCAATGATGGTTATCCGATTGTTGGTTTGACTTGGTTGTTAATCTACAAACAGTATCCTGCTGCGAAAGCCGAGGCTGTTAAAAAGATGGTTAATTGGGTGATGACTTCAGGTCAAGGTATCAACAAATCCCTAGAGTATACTACAATTCCTTCCGCTACAGCTCAGAAGGTGATTCAAACAGTTAATAGTAGTGTGGTTGCCAGAGGTTAATTTCGGCGATCGCAGGGAGTTATGAGTTTATGAGTTAAATGTATGACTTAAGACTCATAATTTCTCAGTTTAAGGTGCACTACATTTATTTGCTTAAGGTGCGCATTGCGCACCCGACAAGCCCATGAGAGGCGTAAGGTGCGCATTGCGCACCCGACAAGCCCATTAAAATTACTCGTCTTTCGATCGAATATTTCGTTTTTTACGCAATAAATCGGGTATGAACAATAATTCAAAGAAATCAAAAAAACTGACTCGACAATCGGTTGGAATAAACCAAGCACTAGACTTGACGGATACGAATGGTGAAGGTTTGTGGCTTGAATCAGGCTTTACAATATTTGTATGGACTTTCGCCTTAGTGACAGCGGGCACGCTGTTTTGGATGAGCGCAATCATTTTTAAGGATGCTTGGCCTGCTATCAGCAAATTTGGACTCTCATTCTTGTGGAATGCCAAGTGGGATATCGGCGAGTTGCAGTTTGGGGCTTTACCGTTTATTTATGGTACTGTGATTAGTTCTGCGATCGGCATTATCATCGCACTTCCTTTAGGACTTTCAGTAGCTATAGTTACCAGCGAGAACTTTTTGCCTGCTTGGGTGCGATCGCCCTTGGGATTCATGGTTGAATTAATCTCGGCCATTCCCAGCGTCATAGTTGGACTTTGGGGAATCTTCGTTCTCATCCCATTTTTGTTACCCTTACAACAGTCATTATTCGATAATTTCAGTTGGTTTCCCCTGTTTAGCAGCGAACCTTTAGGCCCAGGAATGCTACCGGCCGGAATACTGTTATCGATTATGATTTTGCCAACAGTAGCCGCCATCAGTCGTGATGTATTGATGTCAGTTCCAGCAGATTTGCGTAGTGCTTCCATGTCCCTCGGAGCAACCCGTTGGGAAACAATATTTAAGCTGTTATTACCAGCAGCTAGTTCGGGGATTATCGGCGCTACCATCTTAGCCTTGGGACGTGCTTTGGGCGAAACAATGGCCGTCACAATGGTGATTGGTAACTCGATTCAAATTAACAAATCCCTGCTAGCTCCCAGCTATTCAATTCCCGCAGTTTTGGCAAGTCAATTTCGGGAAGCACTCGAACCGCTGCACGTCGGCTCTTTGATGTATTTAGCCCTAATTCTATTTGTCATCACTCTGTTGGTGAATGCGAGCGCATTATTGCTAGTTCAACTAATCGGTGTTAAGGGAGCTAAGAATTAAAAATGACTCAAGCACAAAATTCAAACAGCATTCTGGATGCAGAAATATACAATTCCCTGTCATTAAGCCGAAGTTTGTTCAGCAAAGGAATGACAGTTATTGCCTTTAGCTTTACAGCTCTCGCCCTGCTACCTTTATTTGCTATCTTGTACAAAATCCTGGGGGAAGGATTGACACATTTGAGTTTGGAAGTGCTAGTATCTTTGCCAGCACCCGTGGGAGTTGAAGACCAGCCCAACGGCTTTGCAAATGCGATTCTCGGCACTGCTTTAATGGTAGGAATTGCTACATTGATCAGCGTGCCGATTGGTGTAATGACCGGAATATTCCTGTCAGAGTTTGGCAGAGAAAATAAGGTAATTGCCAATAGCATCCGCTTTTTTACCGTCATTCTCAGTAGCGTTCCCTCCATCGTAGTGGGTGTATTTTCCTACGCCCTAATTGTCGTTACCACCAAAGCATTTTCATCATTAGCAGGCGGTTTTGCTCTCGGTATTATCATGCTTCCAGTTGTGGCTCTGACAACAGAACAAGCATTAAAATTAGTACCTAGTTCTTACCGTCTCGCTTCTGCTGGTTTGGGAGGCGGACGCTTTCAAACAATGTTTCGAGTGATTATACCATCAGCACTCCCAACTATTACCACAGGCATTTTACTTGCTGCTTCCCGCGCCGCCGGCGAAACTGCACCGCTGATTGTAACTGCATTATCAAGTCAATTTTGGCCTCCTTTGGTTGATAAATTGGGCGAGATAATGCAGTCTCCCATTGGTTCAGAAACTATCTCAAGACTCAAAGAAATTCCAGAAACACTGCTGACTCCGACTCCTTCTATGTCAGTATTAATCTATGGCTATGCTAGCTCTCCTTACAAAGAGCAGAACGAATTAGCATGGACTGCTGCTTCTGTTCTTTTGGGTATGGTTTTGATTACTAGCGTTATATCCCGTACAGTCACTCGGAAACGTTTACAAGATCGATAAATCAATAATTCAAGTGCATCGATTAGTCAACTATTAACACTATAACCAGGCAAATAATGAAACCTAAAGCTAACTTGAAAGCGGAAAATTATACAGATCAATTCCTAGAAGATTCCACCCCGGAAATTGACCCCAATGCCATGCCAGCACTACGGGTTCAGGACTTAAGTTTTTATTACGGAACTCACAAAGTTCTTGAAAATTTATCGATGAATATTCCTCACCCGCAAGTCACAGCGATTATTGGCCCTTCAGGTTGCGGCAAATCAACTTTCCTGAAAGCACTCAACCGGATTGGTGAATTGGAGGGAAAAGTTAAAATAGAAGGAAGAGTCGAGTTTTTTGGACAGGATATTTACAGTCCAAAAGTCAATATTAACAGTCTGCGTCGCCAAATTGGGATGGTGTTTCAAAGACCGAATCCTTTTCCCCTTAGTATCTACGATAATATTGCTTATGGAGTCAAGATTTTTGGTCGTAAAAGCAAGGCAGAATTAGATGAAATTGTAGAATCTGCCCTGAAAAGTGCGGCGCTTTGGAATGAAGTCAAAGATAATTTAAAGAAATCAGCCCAGGGAATTTCTGGTGGACAGCAGCAGCGACTTTGCATTGCTCGCGCTTTAGCAGTGAAGCCAAAAATTTTGCTAATGGATGAACCTTGTTCGGCTCTCGATCCGATTTCTACGATGAAGATTGAGGAGTTATTTCAGACTCTGCGCCAACAGTTAACTGTGGTGATTGTGACGCACAATATGCAGCAGGCGGCTCGTGTTTCTGATTACACGGCATTTTTTAATACTGATGAAAGTCGCATCGGCCGCATGGTTGAATTTGGGCCGACAAGTCGGATTTTTACTTCTGCAAGTAATCCAAGTACAAGGGATTACATTCAAGGCCGTTTCGGTTAATAAGTAGAAGGAAGAAGGAAGAAGGAAGAAGGAAGAAGGAAGAAGGAAGAATGTTTATACAGCAAGCTTTTTACCTTGAACCTCTTTCAGAACAGGCAAGATGCCTGTTCCACAACAGGCCAATATTTTTGTGGAGCTGGCATATTGCCTGCTATAGTTAGGTCTTCAGAACAGGCAAGATGCCTGTTCCACAACAGATAAATATTTTTGTGGAGCTGGCATATTGTCTGCTATAGTTAGGTCTTTAGAAAAAGAAAGAACATTTAATTTTTGTGGAACAGGCATCTTGCCTGTTTTTTGGGCGGCGTCGAAGCCCACCCCACAAGATGATTTAATTTTTGTGGAACAGGCATCTTGCCTGTTTTTTGGGCGGCGTCGAAGCCCACCCCACAAAAAGAAAGAAAATTTAATTTTTGTGGAGCAGGCAAGATGCCTGATATAGTTATGTCTCCCCCACTTTTAAAACGAGAATTAGGTGTTTTCGGTGCAACTCTCATGGGCCTGGGCTCGATTGTGGGCACGGGAGTATTTGTGAGTATCGGGATTGCGGCGGAAATTGCGGGGCCGGGAGTGCTTTTGGCTGTAGGTATCGCTGCTTTGGTTGCTGTTTGTAACGGCCTTAATAGCGCTCAATTGGCGGCGAGTCACCCTGTTAGCGGCGGCACTTATGAATATGGTTACAAATATCTGAATCCTTGGCTGGGTTTTACCGCCGGCTGGATGTTTTTGTTAGCTAAAACGGCTTCTGCTGCTACTGCTGCTTTGGGTTTTGCGGGGTATTTTTTGAATGCCGTTGGTGTAGCCGATCGCACTTACGTCATCCTAACAGCATTAATCGCCCTCGCCGCCCTAACTCTGGTTGCCTTGACGGGAATCAGGCGATCGAATATCGCGAATACTGCCATAGTCTCAGTTACACTGCTATCTCTGGCTGTGTTTATTTTTGCTGGTTTACCAGAAATAAGCTGGGAAATTGCTACCGTACAGAATGATAGCTCGATCGCGTCCATCCTCCACGCCACCGCCCTAATGTTTGTTGCCTACACAGGTTACGGGCGCATCGCCACCATGAGCGAGGAAGTGCGAGAACCGAAGCAAACCATTCCCAAAGCCATAATTTTCACTTTGGTGGTGACAATGCTGCTTTATATGGCAGTAGCAATAGTATTTGTTGGCGTGGGAGGTGTTGATAAATTGTCCCTGCAAACAGCCACCACTGCCGCACCCTTGGAAGTCATCGCCCGCAATTTCCGAATTCCCGGAGTTTCGCAACTGCTAGCCGTCGGCGCAATTACTGCCATGCTGGGAGTATTGCTGAACTTAATTTTAGGGCTGTCGCGCGTCTGGCTGGCGATGGGGAGACGCTTGGATATGCCGAGAGTCTTGGCGCGACTGAATCCTGCGGGGACAACGCCCTATGTGGCTGTCGTGTTTGTCGAAATTACGATCGCACTTTTAATCCTCATCGGCGATATCAAAACAACTTGGTCGTTTAGTGCTTTTAGCGTTTTGATTTACTACGCTATCACCAACGGAGCCGCGCTGCAACTTACAAGCGCCGAAAGACTTTACCCGCAATGGTTAGCTTGGGTAGGTTTGGGGAGTTGTCTGTTTCTGGCTTTCTGGGTGGAAAGGCAAATTTGGCTGACTGGGCTGGCGTTAATTATCGCCGGTTTGATTTGGCGGGCGATCGTCCGACTGCCAGTAAGAAATTGACACTCTCAGGGTTAAAACCACTGAGATTCTTAATTCAGCGACTGACCTTTAAGTGTTGCGTCCTTTCGGCAATATTGCGACCTTTTAACCGTAGAAACCTACCAATTAACGAGCCTGATTCGCAGCCACCCCAGAGGGTCTATCTCCAAAAGCGTACTAGGATATTGACCTAGAGTTCGGGTATGCCCTACCCTACTTAACAATCCTAAAAGAATAGTTTGTTTTAACTGGTTTAAGGTTTAATTCAACCTCTAGCTGTTTAAAGAGTTTTCGCTGCTCTGCGTCCCCCGGTTTATGCCTAAAAGTGTGTCTTAGTCCCTGTTTTTCACTTCGGGCAAAGGAGTTTAACCTTGACTATTACAGTATAGCACAATTGCTGAAATTTCCCGTAGTTTTAGGAATAAATTTAAGAAAGATTGAAGGGGACTGAAGTCCCCGCTCGCTTTCATCGAGCGGACTAAAGTCGCTGAGCTTTCCGCATTCCGCTAGTTTTCTTGTAAAATTGTGATAAATTGAAACAGCATTCTGCATTATAGAGGGCCATGCCCGATCGAACTCCCTTACTGGCGACTCAAGAATCAGCCGCATTCAGCGTCATCAGTCGCTATATCGCTCAAACACTAATTTCCATTCAGGAAAAGCATCCCGAATGGATAGCTGAAAAATACAGGAAAACCCCCTGGGCCAAACCTGATTTTCAGTCAGTTTTGATTGGAAAATTGACAAAAAGTTTCAAAGTAGCCAGTGATACAGCTTCCCTGATGCTGACTGCGAAAAAATACTTACAAATTCTGCTGGTTCCCGAATTCATTAAATCACCTCAATTCAACAAATTATTTGCCAAAATTCAGCAGCTAGCCGAATCCAAAATAGCACCAGCTAAATCACAAAATTCAGTTTCCCCAAAACCTCAAACTCCCACCGCCAATCAAATAGCCCCGGAATCTGTTGGGATTGCAATCTTGCTGCTAGATGTCGAAAACTTGCAACTCACCATCGAAACCGAAAAATTCCTAGAGGGAATCTCCCACTATCCCATCCAAATAAAAGTAGCCTTTGCCAACTGGCGCAGCATGGGCAAAAAAGATGCCGAATTTCATCAGCGCGGGTATCAACTGATTCACGTCCCCCCCGGTAAAGACAGCGCCGACTTAAAAATGGCTACAGTCGGCGCATCAATTTTCGTACATTATCCCACAGCCAAGGAGATTTTTGTCTGTTCGTCCGATCGGGCTCTCACTCACCTCAGCAATACACTGCAAGCCCACGGACTCACCGTATTTCAAGTCCGCAAGCAAATAGATAAAATCATAGTATTAAACAGCAAAACCGGACAAGTTGAAACCCATTCCCTAGTAACTTTACTCGAAATTACACCCCTAGAACAATTAGTGATTCAGCTAAAAGAATTAATCAAAAAAGAGCAACAACGCACATCTGCTCAGTGGATAAAACTTTCTACAATTTCTGCTCTATTTAGGGATAATTACGGTTTAGTCCTCAATGAAGTTGTTGCCCGTCATTTGCCAGACACTAAAACCAGGGATATATTTATCAAATATCCGACCGATTTTGTAGTCCACCAACCCTCAGAAACTTCTCAAACTTACGTCACTCTTTTTGAAGTAAAATTGTCACCCCAACCGCCAATACTTAACAAAGAAAATCCGAATAATAGCATAACAGCACCTGCGAAATTGACAGAGATTAACTCCCTGGAAGACTTGGAAATAGCAATTGTCAAAATAGTTGGCGACTTAACTGGCAACTCTCCTAACAATTCTGTATTTCTCTCCAATGTCGGCAGCGAATTTCACCGACAATACGGCAAACAAATCACCCAAATAATTAAAGACTTTAATCTGGGTAGAAAGTTTCCTAAATTCTTACAATCCTGCGATTCTCTCCAGCTAAAAAAAGCAGAAAAAGGCTGGCAAGTTTCTCTAAAATAATTCTTGGCATGGAGAATTGGTAATTGGAAATTGGTAATTGGAAATTGGTAATTGGAAATTGGAAATTGGGCATTGGGTATTGGTGATTGGTTATTGGTTATTGGTTAAGCTGTTCTACATTTAAATTGTGTGTCAAGAATCAATTAAAGTCTTGTGGGATGGGCTTCTAGCCCGTCCCGAATATACAATTTAAATGCGTAACAGCTTAGTCCCTATCAGACCTCTGTACTTCTTAATTTCCCTCGAAACCAGCCCTCAACCACCACGCAAGCGGAGTTATCAGTTTTTTGTGTAGAGTTGTGTGTTAGGAAATTGGTACCGTGTCACTGAATTGATTCGCTGAATTCAAATTAAGAGTTGTAAAGATTGAATCTTGAGTGAA
The DNA here is from genome assembly GCA_026786085.1 of Microcoleus sp. CAN_BIN18. GTDB lineage: Bacteria > Cyanobacteriota > Cyanobacteriia > Cyanobacteriales > Microcoleaceae > Microcoleus. The sequence goes on from JAJAYT010000466.1 coordinate 13,451, forward strand.
AGAATTCGTAATTCACAAATCAAAATTTAATATTTATAACTCGCTAAAAGCGTCCTTATTTCTATCTTCGGGTTCAGTCTGCGAAGCATAACTCATAACTCGCGATCGGGTGGATTTAAGCACTTGATTTGTAACGGTTAACAGCCAACGGTTAACATTTAACAGTCATTCCACCCTGCACGAAGTCACAGCTAATAACTCTTGAACCTACTACTAATTAAAATCAAAGTTAAAGGCACTATTCAGCGTAAGTGTCTCTAACTTGCTGACAGTTTTTTCGAGGAAATTGAATGACAAAGCAGATAGTTATAGCAGAGCAGCATCGCATTGCTGCCGTATTTTCAGAAGATCAAATTCAAGAACTCGTGGTAGCCACAGGCAGCCATCAAGTCAGCGACATTTACTTGGGAATTGTCGAGAATGTACTCCCTGGGATAGATGCAGCCTTCGTCAATATTGGCGACCCAGAACGCAACGGGTTCATGCACGTCACAGACCTTGGCCCACTGCGGCTCAAACGATCGGCAGGAGCAATTACAGAACTCCTCACCCCACAGCAAAAAGTGCTGGTTCAGGTGATGAAAGAACCGACGGGCAGTAAAGGGCCGAGGCTGACAGGCAACATTACCCTGCCAGGCCGCTATTTGGTACTGATGCCCTACGGCAGAGGAGTCAATCTGTCGCGCCGGATCAAGTCAGAAGCCGAGCGCAACCGCCTTAGAGCCCTGGCTATTTTGGTGAAACCGGCCGGGATGGGGCTGCTGGTGCGCACCGAAGCTGAAGGCCAGACTGAAGAAGCCATCATGGAAGATTTGGAAGTCCTCCAAAAACAGTGGGAATCCGTTCAACTAGAAGGCGGTACTTCGCGGGCTCCAGCACTGCTCAATCGCGATGACGATTTTATCCAGCGGGTGCTGCGGGATATGTTCAGTAGTGACGTGAATCGGATTGTGGTGGACTCGCAAAATGGCATTAAGCGAGTCAAGCAGCAGTTGATGAGCTGGAACGGCGGTAAACTTCCTGCGGGAGTTTTGATCGACCACCATCGAGAACGCGCCTCGATTTTAGAATTTTTCCGCGTTAACGCTGCGATTCGAGAAGCCCTCAGACCAAGGGTAGATTTACCTTCGGGCGGTTATGTGATTATTGAGCCGACTGAGGCGCTGACTGTGATCGATGTCAACTCTGGCTCGTTTACTCGATCGGCCACAGCTCGCGAAACGGTACTCTGGACAAATTGCGAAGCAGCAACGGAAATTGCTAGACAACTGCGACTCCGCAATATTGCCGGGGTAATTATTGTTGACTTTATCGACATGGAATCCCGCCGCGATCAGTTGCAAGTGCTGGAACATTTCAATAAAGCTCTCAGAGCTGACAAATCTC
>JAJAYT010000467.1 GCA_026786085.1 Microcoleus sp. CAN_BIN18
CAGCAGGATTACGTCCACGGATTTCGTTTGTGGGGTTCCCAAGCTGGAGAACCTTTAGCTGAAATTAAAATTCCTCAAAGATTGGAGTTTCCTCAAGTTTATCCAGACGGGAGAATTGCAGCGTTTATTCGAGTGGTGGATAGGTGGGTGGAAGCAATTGATGCGGGGAAATCTTTGATACCGTCGCTGAAAGAAGGGGTTTACTCGCAGTTGTTGATGGATTTGACCCAGGAGTCAAATGCTACGGGAACTTGGGTGGATGTACCGAATTTAGAGAAATTTTTGGGCAGTAACTAAAATTAAAAACTTATCATGTAATCTCTCGCACTCGATCGCGCCACAAACCCGATAAACTACGAATAGTTAAAGTCGATCGACCTCTATATCAGCAAGTTGGTAGTTGTGAATGGCGCGCCCTGAAAGTCCTTGCCTCAGTATAGCGATCGCTCGCCTGAGAACCGCTGGGGCAAACCATTTTGCCACTTGGGTTCTACAAGCTCCCTATCCCAGCGGGTACGTTCACCACGACTGTATGTGGCCTGATACCCTGTCCCAATCTTGGAAAGCTTGGCAGGAAATGTTTTCGCCCTCCGGGACAATTCACGAATTGCCCCTAAATCCTGATGGCAGTTTCGTCTCGCCCCAAAACAACCAGAATATACTGGCAGAAATTGAACAACGAACCCCTAACTCCCTACAGTCACTTTCACCCATGCCTCCTGTGCCTTTGAGCCTCGGCCAAGGGGGGTTGGTTGAGAGGGGTGAGCAAAACCCGGCGCAGCCACCTGCAAGCTACAGCAGTCGCCTGATGCAGCAGTTGGGGATGAATCTTTGGCAATGGCTGTTTGAAGGGCCGATTCAGGGTAGTCTTCAGGAAAGTAAAGGTATCGCGATCGGGCAAAGTCTACCCCTGCGAGTGCGTATAGACTTGCGCGAACCGTATTTAATTGCTTTGCCTTGGGAAATCATGCAGCCTCAAGCCGGTCAACCGGCAATTTCTCTGTCGCAGCAACTGCTTTTCAGCCGTACTACCAGCAATGTTGAGCCTTTGCCGCCCCTGCGTCCTGCGGAATCGCTGAATATTTTGCTAGTTTTGGGACAAGCAGAACCGGGCCGCAGTGCTCATTCTGTATTTTCTAGTGGCAATAACCGTCATTTGCGGTTGGAAGAAGAAGCACTCGCCCTAGCTGGTGTTCTCGAAAGTGCTTTTCAAACCGACGACAGCGACAAATATTTCGACATCAGCGTTCCGACTAACGTTGATACTTTGATCGAACCGACTCCGGCGGAACTAATTGCTCGGCTGGAAACGGAAGATTATAACATTCTGTTCTACGCCGGCCACGGGATACCAGGCCCCGATGGCGGTTTGCTGTTTTTGGGCCCGGATAACGCCATTAACGGTACTGAACTGGCTCAGGTTTTGGTTCGGTGCCGCGTGACTCTGGCGGTGTTTAATGCCTGCTGGGGAGCTCAGCCGGCGGTGGAGAGGCTGCACTCAAATAACGGCCAGCAACAGGCGATCGCCCGTAGCAGTTTGGCTGAGGTATTGATTCATCACGGGGTGCCGGCGGTGTTGGGGATGCGGGATTCGATCGCCGATCGCGAGGCCCTGAGTTTTATCCAAACTTTTGCCCAAGCTTTGGCCGGGCGGATGTCGATCGATCGCGCCGTCGCCGTCGCCAGACAGCAGCTACTGACACTGTACAAGTTCAATCAACCGGCTTGGACGCTGCCCGTACTGTATATGCACCCGGAGTTTGACGGTCAACTGACTGAACCGGTAGATGACCTCAAAACTGAATTGCCTTTAAATTCTTCTACTTGGCTGGGACGTTTGCCGTCTTGTGCTTATTTGCGGGGGCGCGATCGACCAAATGTCAAATCTACTGAATCGACGAATCAGGTTTGGCCGATTAGCGCTGGTATGGTTCGAGTCGGACGCTGGGAAGAAAACGACGTAGTGATTCGAGAACAGTGGGTTTCTCAAAAACACGCCGAGATTTTCTGTCGCAACAGTATCGGAGATCACAGGGGCGAACCTAGCTACTTCTTGCGCGATTTTTCTCGCTACGGGACTCTAGTTTTGGGGCCGGAGGGATGGGTGAGAGTTCACCACCAAGAACTCCTGCTGCAATCGGGCACTCAGCTAAAATTTGGTAGTTCTCAAGGTCAGGTTTTTGAGTTCACTATTGAGGTTGCAAAAACTTCGGGCTACAGTGAGACTGATTGCGGAACGAATTAAGGTGCGGGTGTAGCTTATGAAGGCGATCGGCGATCGGAACAGCAAACTTTCGGGCGTCGAGTCTCAAATCTCAAGTTAAAAGAGTTACTTACAACTGGCAACTCGCACTTGGCAGAGTCCACCTTCTGTATTTTCCTTTTCCCACTTAGGTATTACATCATGGCTATCCAATCTCCTGATTCTCAATATTTTTCCGACTCGCAAACTCAAACTGAGATGGAACTACTCGCCACAATTGTTCAGACTGATGTTGCTTATCCCTGGAATCCTGCACAGCTTGAATCAGAATCTTATTTGGCTGACATAGACCAAGAATTTTCACTATTTGATTCCTTCAGCGACAGCGATATCGCCGAGAAGTCGCAAGTTTTATTCGCGCAATTAGAACAAGTTTGGTTGGCGACTGCTTTGCAAAAGTCTTTGGGCGAGAAATTTGCTCGCGTTCCTCAAGATTTTCTGGCCCGCATCGCTAAAAGCGTCCAAAACGCAACTGTTAAGTATCAATCTTTAGCTGACCAAATGGTTGAGTGCGTGTTAGATATTTTGCCTCAGTGGGATGAGGAAGATTTGCAGGTGTTGGCGCGTCCTTTGGCTTATGCAATGCGAGAGGCTGATTCCTCCGGGGTGGAAGTGATGATGGAGACTAGAAGACCTTGGGCCCAATTGTCGGAAATAGAACAGGCGAGAGTGGGTTTGGCTGTCGCCCGCTATGCCATCTCGCAATTAGAAATTTCTGATTTGTTTTTTGATGGCTGAATTTTTGTGCTGCGAACTCGGTAACTTTTTTAAATTAATATAAAATTAATCTACCTTTAGTTAGATGTAAAATTCGTCTAATTATTAAGCTTTACGGATTGCTATAATTTGATATAGCAGTCCTATTTGATTTGTAGACTTGATAATTTTTTGTTGAAATAACTGCAAAGACGCCAGGTTTGTAGTGAGGACTTTAGTCCGCAGAGTTTTATGAGGACTAAAGTCCTCACTACGAACCAATTTTATTGTAGTTATTCGATCGCACGCAATCTCAACGATCTGTTACTATACTTTGCCTGGATTGGACTTGCTGAGCAGTTTGCCATCAGCAAGCAAGATGAATTATCATATGACTGTCAGAATGTTAAAAAATGTAAATATACTTAAATGGGGTGTTTGGGAATTTTCAACGCGATTAAAAAGTAGACAGCAGGAAATCTTGACTGTTACAGGTACGATCGGGAATTTCACATTATTATGACAACTTCAAGATTTAACCTTCAAGACTTGAAACGCCGCTTTTTTTGGCGGATTTCGCGCGTGCCGGCGGCAACGCTAGTCGTGTTGGGGGCTGTTGCTTTCGTAAGTGCGATCGCCGCAGCCTGGTTTGCAGGTGAAGGTACAGTCAGTGGCATTTTTGCCACAATCAACACTTGGCAACAAAACCCGCCTGTGTGGCTGCAAGTGCCTGCTGCGAGCAAAATGTATTTGTTAGTGCCGACTTTTGTACTCGTCTCGGCCGCTTTAGCTGCAATCAAAATTTCGCCTCAGCCACAAAAATGGTCGCGTGCTGTTGTAGTCGCCATAGTTCTGGCTTTAACCATTCGCTACGTTTTGTGGCGATCGCTCGCTACTCTCAATTTAAGCGATCCGCTCAACGGTATTTTTAGTTTGGGGCTATTTTTTCTAGAAATGTTAATGGTTTTGACCACCAGCATTCAACTCTATTTAATGCTGAGAGTGAAAGATAGGCGTCAAGAAGCCGATCGCATGGCAGTTGCAGTTGCAGAGGGCAACTTTGCCCCGTCCGTAGATATTTTTATTCCAACTTACAACGAACCTGCTTTCATTTTGCGGCGCACTGTCATCGGCTGTCAAGCTTTAGATTATGCCAATAAAAAAGTATATTTACTCGACGATACGAAGCGCCCAGAAATCAAATTGCTGGCAAAAGAACTGGGATGTCATTATATAACCAGACCCGATAATATTCACGCCAAAGCTGGAAACATCAATCACGCCACAGGCTTAACTCAGGGAGAACTAATTGTAGTTTTCGATGCAGATTTTATTCCAACTACCAACTTTTTAACCAGAACAGTTGGCTTTTTTCAAAATCCTGAAATTGCCCTCGTTCAAACACCCCAAAGCTTTTACAACCACGATCCCATCGCCCGAAATTTAGGTTTGGAAAATGTCCTCGCACCGGAAGAAGAAGTATTTTATAGGCAAATTGAAATCATCAAAGACAGCGCCGATAGCGTGATTTGTTCCGGTACATCTTTTGTGGTTAGGCGCAGCGCCCTACAAACAGCGGGAGGCTTTGTCACTGATTCAGTCTGCGAAGATTATTTTACCGGAATTCGGCTGTCAGCATCTGGATATCGCTTAGTTTATTTAGATGAAAAATTGAGTGCTGGTTTAGCGGCTGAAAATATAGAAGCTCATCTAACTCAAAGGCTACGCTGGGCGCGAGGCACACTTCAGGCATTTTTTATTGATTCCAATCCTTTGACAATTCGTGGCCTCAGATTTGTACAAAGGTTGTCTCATCTGGAAGGATTGCTGCACTGGTTTACGAGTTTAACCAGGGTTTTGTTTTTGTTGATGCCTTTAGCTTATTCGTTTCTCGGCATAATTCCTTTGCGGACAAATGCGCGGGAATTGCTGTACTTTTTCTTGCCTTATTATTTGGTGCAAGTTACTGTGTTTTCGTGGCTAAATCGTCGATCGCGATCGGCTCTGCTGTCCGATGTTTACTCGTTCGTCCAGTGTATTCCTTTGGCGGTGACGGTGGTGAGTGCGATGCTGAATCCCTTTGAGAAAGGGTTTAAGGTAACGCCGAAAGGAATTGCGAGCGATCGCTTCAGTTTTAACTGGAATCTGGGATGGCCTTTGATTGTCTTATTCGCAGCTACAGCATTCAGTTTGTACCAGAATTTAAACCTTCATTTACTTAAAAATGTGGGTAGCTTACAGTCAATATCAGAAAGTGCAGATTTGTTTAAAGGTGTGAGTTTGGGCTGGATTTGGAGCGCTTATAATTTGCTGATGCTGGGGATTGCGCTGTTGATTTTGGTGGATATTCCTAAGCCGGATATTTACGAATGGTTCAATTTACGCCGGGTGGTGCAGTTGAATGTGGGCGGTCAAAGTTTTTGGGGAATAACTACTGTTATTTCGGAAAGTGGCGCTGAAGTTGCTCTGACTGAGCGGCCCAGTTTTGTGGTGAAAGATCGAGGTAGACAAGATGCTTTTGTTATAGGAGAAACTTTGTCGAAATATGCTGTTAAGGGAAGTTTTTCCCAGGGTACAATAGTCAAATCGAGTCGATCGCTAGTGCAGTCTGTAGTTGAGTTGGGCACAGAGCCTAGTTTTGCCAGAGGTTTGATTGATTGCGACTCGGCGATTCTGAAAATTATGGAAGAGAAGTGTTTGATTCCTGTGGCTAAGATTGAGCTGGTGAGCGATAAATCTCAGTTGGAGTCTGGTTTTAGGGATGTAGCAGGGTGCAGTTTTGCGGAATTTCCTACTGTGCGAATTGTGTTCGATCGCCTGAGTATTAGCCAACACCGCTGCTTGATCGAAATGCTATACTGTCGCCCTGGCCAGTGGAAGCGCCAGGAAACTCCGGGAGAATGGCGATCGCTGTGGCTGTTGTTGAGAATTGCTTTTAAACCGCGGGCTGTTTTTGAGAGAAATCGGCGAGTTAGGGCGATCGGAGTTTCGCAACTTTAGTAGATATCAAATCAAATCCGGTAGCATCGGAATTAATATTACCAGAAATCAGGACATGGCAGTGTCGTGTCCCTACTCCGATCAATTGTCGAAAAACGACATTTCGATATCCGATTTATCATTTTTGCACAGCTAAAATTGACAGAATATAAATATTTTGCTAACATAAATTTAGTTATCTTTGCCAAAATTTCCGAACCTATGAAACTCAACTTGTCTTTGTTTTATAAAGCGGTTTTGGTGACAAATTTGCTCCTAGCATCTGTCACTGCTTTCGGTATCGTTGCTCAAGCCCAGACAAGAAGCTCTACTAAAAATTATAAATCCAAATGTAGTTTTTACGGACAAAATCAACGACAGGCACAAACAATCGGCTGCTCAATCAAGCAGAGTCCCAACCAAATTACAATTATCTGGGATGATGGATTCACAACTAATTTGGTGTTTTCTAAAGACGGTATTTGGCAATCAATGCCATCTCGATCGAAAGCCGGAGTAACATTTTATGCCGGTAGTGGACAAGTCTCTAGGGTTGAAATTTACGAAGGCCCCGGTAAAGGTATTCTTGTTGTCAATCCTCTTTGAACTAAGGCAAAAACAACCCACTTTCTTTGAAAAATCGTGCATCTATCGGAGAGATGACGATGGCGGTTTAGGGGTTGGTGCATTGGGAAGAGTACGAGTTGGTGGTGCTGGAGTCTGGATATTTGCGCCACTGCGACTTGCAAACCACCAAATACCTGCACCTACGATCGCGATCGTCATCATCAGAGATAAAATAAAAACCGGCGCTTTATCTTTTTGAGACATCACTGTCAAATTTGAGATTTTAGCTATAGATAAATTATACCTAGTCAATCGATTAAAATTAATTTACATACCCGAAACTGAGGGCAATTGTTCGCAAATCTCTTCCCCTGTGCCAAAATCAGTAAACTGGCGCACCTCTGGTTCATGGAATGCTAAAACAATATCTTCTTTAGGCACTCCCAATTCGACAAGTTGGTTGGCAATTCCGACTTCAGTACCGTCATGCTGAATCCAAATTTTTTCACCCTTGATGTCAAGATGCAAAATACAGCCAAAATCGCGTTTATTTCCACGCCAACCAACATACAGCAATTGATAATGATCTTGCTCACTATCGAAAAGAGTTTGCACTTCATATTCTTGGGCATTGCGTTGTATCGAAACGCGCTCTCGCCGTTCTGAAAGTAGATGACGAATGTATTCCCGATATTGCTCTATAGCCATTAGAAAATAACCTCCTGTTGCACTAAATTATCAATCGTATTTGATATCGCTGAACCGCAGCCACAATAAACCGTCGTTGAAAGAAAGTTTCATAAATTGGCACTCGCACCGCTAGGTAAAGTAGACGATCTGGTTCAATAGTTTCAAGTGCATCGCGATAATTAAGGAATTGTCCCAATGCAGTATGAAAATCTGAAACATTGGATGGGCCGATGAAACTTTTAATTTCTACAGCAATTTTCTGATGTTCTCGCTCCGCCGCTAACAGTTGTTCTGCCGCTAAATCAATCTCAAAATCTACATCATCAACATTGATTTCATAGGGGTTATCCGTAATTTACCAATCTTCCTTTTCTAAAGCAATTTTGACAACATCATGAAACCGATTTTTTGCCATGCAAGTTTTTTAGTTGGGGACAAATACTCATTTTGTCAGCATTTCTGGTTGGCCAGCGATAGAATTCACTACTGAATATTATAACCTACATTTTGCACTCGCCAATAATTTATAAACCCGATATCGGCACAAATTCGTAACCGTAACTGGTGCGATTTCCTGGTTGAATAATTACTAATTGCACTGCTCGATTACGATCGCCCGAAGGTAAAAATCGAATCGGCCCCGATGCTCCTGTTGCCGAAAAATCTGAGGCCGATAAAGCTTGTTGAATCCCGGTACGAGTCGGATTGCGCCCTAAACCGATAATTAATGCTGTCGCCGCGTCGTAGGCTAAAGCTGTGCGCCAACTTACTTCAGCATTCCAAAGTTGTTTGGATGTTTGGGGAAAATTTGACTGCGGATCTGCGAGAATGTGCCAAGGAACAGCCAGCACCATATCTGCTGCTCCTGCGCCACCAATTTGCAGTATTTTAGCAGTATAAACGTCGTCTCCTGCGAGTAACGGCAGGCGTTTGGCGTTTACTTGCACTACTTGCAAAGCTTGATCAAGCGTGGCGGTATTGGCTGCTAACATAATCACTTCTGCTCCCTGGGCGATCGCGCTTTTAAAGCTCTCCGCAGCATTAAAATTGCCCTTAGCAAAGTCAAATTCCGATACTACTTGTCCGCCATCTCCATAAAGAGCAGTCGTGAATTCACTTTTCAAAGATTTGCTATAATTGCTAGCAGAATTGAAAAATACAGCAGCTTTTTTCTTTTGTAATTTTGTTAGCATATAGCGAGAAAGAGCATTCGCAGCAAATCGATCGCTCGGCACTGTCCTAAATATGTTGCTGCCAATTCCTGAGAGTTGCACAGACGTACTAATCGGAGAAATTGCTACTAATTGATTTTGCTGGTAAATCTTGCTGGCTGCTAGCGTTGCGTCAGAACTAAAATGCCCGATTACTCCTAAAATTTCTGAGTTAGTTGCTAAAGCACTGGCAATTTGTGAGGCAATTTCTGGGTTGTTGTCGTCGTTAGCAATTAGCACTTTTAATGGAGTACCGTTAATACCGCCGCTTTCGTTGATTTCATTTTGAGATTGAGCGACGCCCCGCAGAATTTCTAGAGCACCATTGATATCTGCGCCAATGGGAACAGCGACGGCAATTGTGTAGGATTTTTGGTTGCCGATGCGGGCGTTGTTGAGGTAAATTAGTGCTTCGGGATCGTTGCGATTGGTTTTCAGTGAAGCTTGTAAGTCGGAAATAGCTGCGTTATAGTTGCCAGAGGCGATCGCCTGTATTGCTGATTGTTTGGTTGTTGTTGCTTGCTCTGGAATTAACAGTTTTTTTCCGCCACTCAGACGCTGCTGAATTTGCTGCTCTGACTGCGGCGAGCTTCCCGTCGGAGACTTGGAAATCGTCTGATTTTCTGGTGATAAACCTCCGACATTGATATCCTTGCGGCTTGTCAGCCACCAAATACCTGCACCTGCTAGCCCGATCGTAATTAGGAGCGATAATACGAGAACGGCGGTTTCGTTTTTTTGGGACATGACTGCACAGTTTGAGATTTTAGGTTTTAGATTCAACTCAGGAAGGAAGGAAGTTCGGCAACTGATGAGTGTAACGGATTTTGTAACGGATGTAACGGATTGAAGGAGAAAGAAGGAAGAAGACCTGAGCGGGAAAAAGCAATCTAATTATATTTTTACATTTTTTTTTATTAATTTTAGACTAAGTGCGAGGCACTCAGCAGTATAATATCCCCAAGTCCGAGGCCGGATCTTACTTTTGCCGGTAACTATGTATAAATTAACTCTGGAATGGATGGAAGGGAATCAGGAGCGATCGCAAACCTTCACTTCCACAAGCCATACAAAACAACGAGGTACAATTCGCATCGGTCGCGATCGAGACCAGTGCGACTTAGCACTAAGTGAGAACGAAAGAAGTCTGTCTCGCTTGCACGTTGAAATATTTCTTAACACCAGCACTAATAAATTCTGGGTGCGAAACCTGACGCGGGAACAGCTACCAGCCAAACGCAACCCGGTAATTGTTGACGGTCAAAAAATCTTGGAGGAAGAAGCACCTCTGAAAGTTGGCAGTCAGATTCAACTGGGAAAAATAGTTTTAAAAATAAGAGCGATCGAGCAACAGCAACCACAAATAAATCAGCCTTCCCCTCAGCCAGTTTACGGCATAAAATGTCCCACAGGTCACATTCTGCCCCATGATTATCTCGGTCTTTTTTGTCCGCACTGCGGCAAAGGCATACAATCGGGAGAATCACAAGTATTGACGTGATGATAGTCAGGAATATCGGGATAATACCATTTTAGATTTTAGAAGTTGGAATGAGTGATGACGATCGGCAAAAGTGTAAATTGTCAAGTTTAGAAAAATCGTAATGTGCGATCGCACATCAGTAATTTAGTTGTTGTGAGGAAGGTTATGCAAATTCAATTGAGTTGGGAAGATCCTGTCACCGGAGAAATGAGGCAGCCTGTTTTCAATATTCCTGTAGCATTAGGCAGAGAAATCGGTCAGATGCCCACCAGCATTGATGGACAGCCTGTTTCGCGGGCAGTATTCCGAAGTGAAGAAATTTCGCGGTTTCACGCATTGATCTCATCAGTGGGTGGTCAAATGTCGATCGCCGATCGCAGTGCCAACGGTACATTCCTCAACGGCAAAAAAATTGTGGGAGCTACGAAACCCATAGCTAGCGGAGATACAATCCAAATTGAGCCCTACAGTTTGGCGATCGGACTATTAGTAGCAGCAGCAGAACCCACCAAAGTTCTTGCCCCAGAATCAACAATTATCTTCAATCCCAATACAAACGTTCTCAATTCTCAACAAGCCCAAGTACAACAAAATGCCGCCCCATCGCCCACGATATCTTTCAATCTAGATACCGACGCCCTCCAAACACAAATACCTCCAATCCCTCAAACTCCTCATACTTTAACTGCTTTTCCGCCGCCAGAGATATTTGCGCGCGATCGAGTATCCGTCCAAGAATTGCGCGCCACCGGCAACCAAATTGAAGAAACAACCTACGCAGGGATTGGCGGCGGCATGGGAACATTTGTTTGGGTAGATACGATCAGAACTTGCGGAGTCCCCCGCGAACAAATAGCAGTCATCAGCTTAGAAACCAAGCCCTACGGACGCTATCAAAGACTCTGCCGCAACTCCCAAATTCCACCCCACGAAAGAATTCGATCCGGTTCCGATTCCTGTCCCGACAATATTTGGGGCTGGCCCGGATACGCGCTACGAGAATCCGCAACTAAACTCGCTTCCGGTCAAATTGGTTCTGGATTAAAACACCTGTGGCAAGTTTTTTCCGAACCCGTATTTGCCGATACTTACACACCACAAGCTCAAAACGTTTTCGCCTCAATGGACAGAGAAGCAAAACGGATCGGTTGGGACGAAATACTCCGTTACGGGCGTGTTCGAGGTATTCGGAAAACCGACGACGGCAGATATGCGATCGCCTACTCCGTACCCACACCAAATTCGAGCAGCGAACACCGATTTTTACTAGCAAAATACATCCACCTAGCCACCGGCTACCCAGCAATTAGATTTTTGCCAGATTTGCAAGAATACCGCGCCAAAACCGGTGATTTCAAATCAGTAGTAAATGCTTATGAAGAACACGAACACGTTTACAAACAGCTAGCGAACCAAGGCGGCATTGTCATTGTCCGCGGGCGAGGAATTGTTGCTTCGAGAATCTTGCAGCGACTGCATGAAATTCGCTCTTCAAACAATCAGATTAACATTATAAATTTAATGCAATCGCCCAAACCCCAAGGCAACAAATTCGGTTTCGCCCAGCGACACGTAGAAAATCAGTGGGAATTCCAACCTTATAACTGGCCAAAAGGCACTTGGGGCGGCGATATGCGCGCCATCTTAGAAGCAGCCAGTCCCCAAGGAAGGTACGAAATGCTAACAGCTTTGGGCGGTACAACTACCGCCAACCGTGAAGATTGGCGCAGCATAGTTAAGACAGGAATGCAAGCAGGATGGTACACCATTAAATTCGGTCAAGTAGAGCGAGTAGAGCAACAAGCTGGCAAATTAATCACCTATATCAAAAGCGGAAATTATGAAGGAATAGAAAAAATTAAAGCCGATTTTATTATCGACTCCACCGGTTTAGAAGCTAAGCCAAAAGACAATCCTTTGTTAGACGATCTAATTACTCACTACAGTTTGCTACTCAATCCCTTTGGCAGACTTCACGTTGCCAACGACTTTGAAATAGTAGAAATGCGGAACGACAAAGCTCGAATTTATGCTGCTGGAGTGATGACATTGGGAGGGCCTTATGCACCAGTTGACACATTTTTGGGCTTGCAATACGCCGCGCACCGTTCAGCCGAAGGTTTAGCCAGAGCCAAAGCTCCCAAAATTCGCCATCTCGAAGGCATTGGCTCCCTTTGGCAATGGCTGAAATGGGCAACCAATCAATCTCCTTAATCAGTAGTCATTAGTCATTAGTCATTAGTCATTAGTCATCAGCCATTAGTCATTAGTCATTAGTCATTAGTCAACAGTCAACAGTCAACAGTCAACAATCAATTATGACACCCACACTATTTGGCCGCTGGCAAACTCGCATATTTCTGTTAGCTACCGTTGGAGTTCTAGCCTCATTACCATTTTATTTAGGTTACTTAGGAAGTCTACACAATCCAATTTACTTTTGGGTATTATTTTATGTAGGACTTTTAGGATTAGCTTGGGATGTCCTCTACAACTTTTTGCAGCAATTTATGTGGGATCGAGATTGGCCCGGTGTATTTCAATTCTTTGCTGCCATTGTCGAAGGAGTATTCCTCGGTTCCACAATCGAAATCTTTGGCTTACCCTACATTCAGCAAGAAGATTTTAAGATACCAACCTTTATCCTGCATTACAGTTTAGTTTGGGTATCCGTCTATCTTTCTGCTTGGGTGATGATGCGGCTGCTGTTCCCTCGGTGGCGGTTTCGGGGCGGACAATGGGTTGGCAAGTGGCCGAGAAGCACTCATTAGTCATTAGTCATTAGTCATTAGTCATTAGTCATTAGTCATTAGTCATTAGTCATTAGTCATTAGTCATTAGTCATTAGTCATCTTGCCCGCTCGGCTTCGCCGAAGGGTAGTCGAGCTTCATCTCTTATGTAGGGTGCGCAGTGCGCACCTTAGCCTATAACTAGCACATAAACCAAGTCCTGTAACCAATATTTTTGCATCAAATTTTAGCAACAATTACCAACAGAGGCGACATGAAAATCAGTTATTTCGCAACCATTTTCACTGCTGCAATTGTAACTTTAGGACTAGCTACTAGCTGCGGCAACTCAGATAGCAACACAGCAACTCCTAACACCGCAGCCACAGCATCAGCAAGCCCAACTGCGGTTAAAAATACCAATCCAACTGCTGTCAAAACTGACAAAGCGCTTCCGAATGTATTTTACAGCGAAGGGGGAGTAGCGATTCGAGGCACCGATCCTGTAGCCTACTTTACCCAAAACAAGCCTGTCAAAGGCAACCCAGAATTTACTCACAAATGGGGCAATGCTACTTGGCAATTTGCTAGCGCTCAAAATCGGGATCTATTTGCTAAAAATCCTGAAAAATATGCGCCTCAATACGGTGGCTTCTGTGCTTGGGCTGTGAGTCAAGGTTATACAGCTTCTACCGATCCCGATGCTTGGAAAATTGATCATGGTAAACTTTATCTGAACTACAATTCTGCTGTACAGTGGGGTTGGGAAAAAGATGTTTCTGGTAATGTTGCTAAGGGTGATAAAAATTGGCCTGCACTTGCTAAGGACAAGGACAAAAAGTGATTTTAAATTTGCGATGGCCAACTCTCGGAAGCGATTTCTAGCATTGACGATCGCCTCGCAGAACTCGCAATTACAAGTACATAAAAAACTTCAACAAGTCTTTTTCTTAATTATATCTTTAGATTTTCCTGGATATTCAACAGCGAATGAGGCTGTAACGGCCACAAATTCGATAAAATAATTAAAGTTTGTTGAAATTTATAAAAATAGCTGCAATACTCTATAGCGTAAAGAGGAAAGTTGAAAAATATCTAAAGACAAACTAATTGGATTGTGATGTCGTTAAGGTAGTAAACATGACCGCTTCTGTCAGAAACAGAGTGTTAAGCTCGGCTAAGCTCAACAGAAGTAGAAGCTCGCTATTTAATTAAGTTCGATCGATAACAAAGGCTAAGGTAAAGTTCATGGCAAACTCAGTTTTAAATGGGCCAACCGCAGCAGCAGGAGTGCAGTGGCAGCCAAAAGATATTATCCGCGGCCTAGTGTGGAAAATTGCGATCGCCACCTGGCTATTAATGGCTGTAGGCAGCGCCACGCGGGTGATGAATGCGGGACTCGCTTGCCCGGATTGGCCGCTGTGCTACGGTCAATTAATACCCACAGCACAGATGAATTTGCAGGTGTTTCTGGAGTGGTTTCACCGTTTGGACGCAGCAGCGATCGGTTTAAGCGCGATCGGGCTTTTAGGACTATCTGTGTTTTACCGCAGCCGCATTCCAAAATGGCTCCCGATTGCCAGCGCTGGGGCAGTATTTTTAATCGTTTTTCAAGGCGTACTGGGCGGCTTGACAGTCACACAACTGCTGAGATTTGACATCGTTACCGCTCACTTGGGAACAGCTTTACTGTTTTTTTGCGCCCTGCTAGCGATCGGTTTCATGCTAACTCCCTACGAACATACAGGCAATACAGGCAAATTAGCGTGGGTAAGTTCGATCGCAGCATTGTTAGTTTACCTGCAAAGCTTGCTAGGAGCATTAGTCAGCTCCAGATGGGCGCTGCACCAATGTTTTGGTTCCTCAGAATTGTGTTCCGTAATGAACAGCCATATCATCGGCATAGTACCAGCTACCGCAGCGACTTTAGTAGTAGCAATTATGGCTTGGCGGCAGCCCGCACTAAGTGCAAACTTGCGAAAATTAGGGAATTTAGCTAGTGTTTGTCTGATTGCTCAATTAATTTTGGGATTGACAACTTTCCGGCTGCACCTTCAAGTAGAACCGCTGACAGTCGCCCACCAAGCAGTCGGTGCAGCATTGCTGGGAACCTTGGTAGCCTTTAGTGTTGTAGCTTGGCGCGATCGGGTTTTATCAGCTTGAAAATCAACCGCATCCCGTAAGAACCAATTTATTTATCGCTGCGTGAGAGGGAAGTTTACAAATCCTTTTAGCAATAGTAAATTTCTCGGCTAAAATCGCCCCCTAATGACCAATGACTAATGACCAATGACTAATGACCAATGACAATTAACAACTAACAATTAATCACAAATGCAAGAAGTTCTTACAAACAATAGCCCTCGCCTCCACGAAAACTTTTCGCAAGTGGTGAAAAGTTACTATCAACTTACAAAACCCAGAATTATTTTACTGTTGCTAATCACCACATCAGCAGGAATGTGGATGGCCGCCAAAGGAGAAGTCGATCCGCTATTGGTGGTATCAACTATTACTGGAGGCGCTTTAGCTTCCGCGTCGGCTAATACGATTAATTGCATTTACGATAGCGACATCGATTATATTATGGAGCGCACCCGCTGGCGGCCGATTCCTTCCGGGCGTGTCAAGAAACGGGATGCTTTGATATTTGCGATCGTCCTAGCGACAATATCCTTTACATTGCTGACAGTAGTTGCCAACTTATTAGCAGCATTGCTAGCGATGTCTGGCATCGTTTTCTACGTCCTAATTTACACTCACTGGCTGAAGCGCCACAGCGTCCAAAACATCGTCATCGGCGGTGCAGCAGGGGCGATTCCGCCGCTAGTTGGCTGGGCTGCGGTGACGGGAGATTTGAGTTGGGGTGCGTGGATGCTGTTTGGGATTATCTTCCTGTGGACACCGCCACATTTTTGGGCATTAGCAATGATGATTCGTGACGAATACGAGGGAGTAGGCGTACCGATGTTGCCAGTAATTGAAGGCGACGAAGAGACAGCCCGCCAAATTTGGATTTACACGTTATTGATGCTTCCTGCCACTTTGCTGCTAGTGTATCCGCTGAATTTAGCCGGCCCGGTGTATGCGGGTACTGCGATTTTCCTGGGTGCTATTTTTGCCCAAAAAGCTTGGTTGCTGTTGCAGACTCCAGAAGATAAGAACGTGGCGCGATCGCTCTTCAAATACTCTATTCTGTATCTGATGCTATTGTGCGCGGGAATCGTGGTTGATAGTTTACCTGCGACTCATAATTTTACTACTGCTGTTGTCCAAAATGTGTACGGTTTAATTAGTGCAGTTGTGATGTAGTCTGCTTTTAGATCCCGACTTCTTCAAGAAGTCGGGGATCTGGATATTTAGCTATTTTTCAAGTATTTACCCAAAAACTCTAACTGGTTCACCATTTTCTCTGCTGTCTTACTAGCAGTTAGTTCCATGAGGGAGCATCCCGCTTTTTAACTAAGCAGAAATACTTAGTTTAATGTCGTTATTTAAATATGCACATCTGAGTCTTAAAATTTGAGGCACATTTTTTTCGTTCCACTGTGCACCTACAATCTTAATTCTTGCTC